>JAGPGR010000105.1:3451-6787 GCA_018055865.1 Paludibacteraceae bacterium
GCTTCAAATTTTTCGCCGGCAATAATCAGTCCGAGACTTGCCACCGCTTTGACTCCTACACCCGAAGTTACCTGCAAATAGTCGATTTTTATACGTTTCTGTTCCGAACGTTCCATTCCGGCAATGACCAGTACGTCGTCATCGTTGATATCTTTTTTGCGGTCGGCCAGTTTCAGAAACTCTTCGTAAATGCCGTCCAGTTTACCGTTTTCCACTTCTACGCCCAGCACACTGAGGCGGTGTTTGAGTGCGGCGCGACCGCTGCGGGCTGTCAGAACTATTGAGTTTTCGTCGATGCCCACATCTTTGGGGTCCATTATTTCGTAGCTTTCGCGGTTTTTCAGTACACCATCCTGGTGAATGCCCGACGAATGCGCAAATGCATTCCGGCCCACAATAGCTTTATTAGGTTGAACCGGCATATTCATCAGGCTGGAAACCATGCGGCTTATCGGATAAATTTTCTGTGTATTGATTTGAGTTTCAATTCCCATACTTGTGTGGCATTTCAGAATCATGGCCACCTCTTCGAGCGAAGTATTTCCGGCACGTTCGCCAATGCCGTTGATGGTAACTTCCACCTGCCGGGCGCCGTTCAATACTCCGGCAATGGTGTTGGCTGTTGCCATACCCAGATCGTTGTGACAATGAGTGGAAATGATAGCATTCTGAATGCCCTTTACATTTTCAAACAGGTATTTGATTTTATTTCCGTACTCCCAGGGCAGGCAGTAGCCCGTGGTGTCGGGGATGTTGACCACCGTAGCACCGGCTTTAATCACGGCTTCAACCACACGGGCCAGGTACACGTTTTCGGTTCGTCCGGCATCTTCACAGTAAAATTCGACATCTTCCACGTATTTTTTGGCGTATCTGGTGGCAGCTACGGCACGTTCGAGAATTTCTTCCTGTGTGGAGTTGAATTTGTGCTTGATATGAAAATCTGAAGTTCCAATTCCGGTATGAATTCGTTTCCGTTTAGCGAATTTCAGCGCTTCGGCAGCCACTTCGATGTCTTTTTGCACACCGCGTGTGAGGGCACAGATGGAAGGCCAGGTTACGGCCTTGGATATTGCGACTACCGAATTGAAATCACCCGGACTTGAAATGGGGAAACCGGCTTCGATCACATCCACACCCAGAGCTTCGAGCGCTTTGGCTATCTGAATTTTTTCCACTGTATTCAACTGGCAACCTGGAACCTGTTCTCCATCGCGCAAAGTCGTATCAAAAATAAATAGTTTTTCCATTGATTTGTTTTATTAAAAAAACCTTTCTCTTGTGTGAGAAAGGTTTTTAATTATTATTTATACCATAACTACATACCAAACTCACTTCGTCTTTTTTTGCAAGAGAATAATAATACCGAGTAGGAGAATATGGATATAGTTGGGAGTCATAGTCGTTTTTTTTCTAAAACGTTGCAAAGATAAGTCGTATTTCTGAATAATCAAACAAAAATGCAGAAAAAAAGTTGAATTTGTAACAAAAAACCAATTTTCTTTTTGGTTTGTAATGAAATTATCATTATTCTGTGAAAACAGCTTGAAGTTTCACAACCGGAATCTGACTTTTAATAGTGAGTACTTCCCCTGTATTCTAAGGATAATTCAGAATTAAAACATCGCCGGGCTCTACATCAAAACGACTGAATCTGCCAGGCAAGGAGCGTGTTTTCCCATCTTTCATAACCTGCTTTACGGAGTCGGAATTAAATTCAATACGAACTGCTGTTGACTCCATCATACTCCGGTTTACGATTACCAGGTATTTTTTATTTTCGTTTTGAAGAAAAGATACAACAGCTCCCGGATTACCTGTTTTTAATCTCAGAAATGGTAAGGGTAACTTTTTAAGTCGATTGGTGCCTTTGGGTATAAATGTACCGGTGTGGTGCACTGATATAAGTTTTGCACCCAAAAAAACACCCGAAAGCGCATTGATTTCTGCATTCATCGTCCTGATCAGTTCGTACGTACTCGTGCGTTGCCCTTCGGCGTTGATGGGGCCATGATGAAAATCCCATTCCACGGGTGGGGGAGTCCAGTATGTAAAGTACTGGATACCCTGAGCGCCGTATGCCAGATTGCTGAATACCTGCAGTCGCAATTCAGCCAAACCTGGGATAGGGTATTTACCGTGGGCAGTAGCCAGCGCAAATGCCCGGAAAGGCAAGTTGAACTGCCGGGAGGAATTGGCAATAATTTCCAGATTCTGATACCACAGCGGGCGGAGTTTTTTACCCACGATTGGATAATTGTCGAAAGAAAGATACCGCACGGGAACTTCTTCCAGAAACCGGGTTACGTAGTCGCTGTATTCCGGCGTTCCCAGGCTGTTGGGTGACACAAAGTTCGGAAACAAATTGATGTAGCAATAATGCGTACTGTCCACGGCCTCAATTTTTCTTACCCACGCGCTCAGTTTCTGAAACAGGGAAACATCCGGTTCGTCCCGTAAGTAATATCCTGCCAGAGCCGGATGATTCATAAAGCGTCTGACCGTTTTTTCTGTTTCAGTTTCCAACTCGGGGCAGGCAACAATGACTTTCACATTCGCCTTTTCGGCCATATCCAGGGCTTTAATAGCTGCATCTGCAGAGCTGTAGAATGTTAAAGATTGATTAATTCCCGTTTCCGCCAGTTCGCCGAACCGATTGGAGTCAGTGTAAGCTTCGGGAATGCTAAACCAGGCTAACAGAGGCATTTTCGGTACTGTCAGTGAATCTGCATCGCTTACGGCTGCACGACTCCGGCTATATATACAACAGCTTAAGATCAGTAAAAAATACAAAGCAGGTCTTTTCATTGTGGGATTTTATTTAAATTTTCAGCCCTCAACCCTCTCCGGCAGAGGCGAATTTTAGCAGGCAATTCCATATTAATGTAATGGTGGAATTCAAAAAAGATTGATGAGAGCCTGTCTGAAAACATAGCCTGATTGTTCTGCTAATTTTAACAGACCTAACTTATTTTTGAAATTCCGGTAATTCTGAAATACTTTTCGGAAAGGAAATGAAATGCTTGCCGGTTCGAGTCGGGCGCTGGCTACCTGATAAAATAGTGGCTGAAACGAGTGATAATTCTGTTTATCGATCAGGGTGATTTTAACAGGTTTGTTTTTCAGTTCTTTCACCAGTCGCATGCCGGCAAAGCCACCTCCAATTATGACTACGTTATTTTTTGGCTTTATTTCCATGCGTTGATTTTTTTTTCAAAATTACTATAAAAACAAATATCATGATAAGAAAGTTAATATTTAAAGTAAAAAACCTATTTTTGTGAGAAAAATGAATTGAAAACATAAAAGATAAAACTATTTTTTACTGCTTTGGAC
>JAGPGR010000106.1 GCA_018055865.1 Paludibacteraceae bacterium
CTACACATGAACTTGAAAAGGAGTAAAGCTTTTCATTGTTTATCATTCCTTCATCAGTAGTCATTACGCCATCTATGTCTAAAAAAAGAAACTTCATATCTGCAGCATTCCGTTAATTCTGAGTTTATCGATTATTAAGTGTTTTTGGCTAATGGTTTTGACAAGAAACTCCTTCGAGAAGTTCTACTTTCCAATTCTTCAGGTGGTTAAAAGTCCCATTTCTTTTGTGATTTTTTGCTTACAAAGAAAGCATATACCTCAGCCAATCCGTGTCCTACTATTTATTTTCCTTCGACAATCGGTAATAAAGCTTCCCGTTAACCGATTTTTGTTCCGGCTATCACGTCCTCTCATTAAAGAACTGTAAAAATACACAAATTTCATTAGCAGGAGATATCACAATTGTTAAAGGTTGTAAACGCAGTCGTTTTCCTTATTTAATGTCTCTCGACCTATACATCGCTCGATTTACAATTGCGAATGATTCCCCCTAAAACAAATTGTCCAGTCAGGTTTTTTTAAAAAACCAACCGGCAATACGCACTTTCACACGTATTGCCGGTTGTTCAGCTTACAGTTGCTTTACGCTCAGATTTCCAGGGTAAGTCTTGCTCCGAACTGCAGGGGTTTGCCCTGCTGAAAGAATTTATTTCCGAACGACTCGAAATAAAATGCATTGTAAGTTGTATTCAGGAGGTTTTTGCCCCATAATTCCAAACCAAATGCATCCCTTTTGACTCCCAGTTTTACATCCACCAGGCTGTAAAAATCCTGAGCAGTTTCATTGGATTCCTGCCAGTAGATTTTACCGATACCATTGTATGAAATATTTCCATAAAACTGTGAAATAAAAGAGTTTTCGAATGTCTTCACGTAATTCAGGTAGATGTTGGCTGTTTGTTGGGGTGCATAAGGCACAATCTTGCCGGAGTAATCCACTTCAGCCGGCTGTCCGTTTAGCGTTTCCACCTGTGTGTAATTATTGAATGATGCGTGAGCATATCCGTAGTTCAGTCCGGCGTTCAGCTCCTTGCTGATTTTCATATCAGCCGAAACCTCCAGCCCTTTGCTCACAGCCGTTCCGGCATTGGTAAGCATTCTGCCGGCTCCGCTGGCTACGAATTCGGTGAGCTGAAGTCCTTTGATATCCATGTAAAACAGCGTGAGCGAAGTACGCAGTTTTCTATCCAGAAACGTATTTTGAATTCCTGCCTCATAGTTCCAGCTTTGCTCTGGTTGGTACATGACAGCTTGTTTCACATCTGTTTCTTGTGCCGGAGCTCCCGGACGGGTGTTTTGAAGTTTGTAACTGATCAGATCGGATATCATCTGAATATTAAATCCACCGGCTTTATAGCCGCGCGACACACTTCCGTAAACAAAGTTCATCCTGTCCCACTCGTATTTCAACGCTGCTTTTGGCAGAAATTCCACGAATGTAGTATCGGCAGTTCCAACCAATTCAGCTGTTGCACGCTGTACTCCCATTACTATCGGGCCTCTTTTGGCTTCAATATCCAGGTACGAACTCGAATTGTAGTCCAGCGCCACTTTTTCAATGTCTAAACGTGCGCCAAGTGTAAGCGAAAGTCCTTCGACCCATATATTTTCGAAAGTAGACTGGTGAAATATGGCCCCTCCGCCACGTCTGGTATTGTAAGTTCCGGGAATATCCAGCGTCGGGTTTTTCACAGTCATTGTCATGCCGGCAGCCTGTCCGATTTTTGTAAACACCGGCTGAAGAATGGTACGAATTCCGTCTTCGCGGAAACTTACCGGAGCAGTTATATCAATCCGCTGTCCGTATCCATTCACGCCAACCAGCCAGTTGTAATTGCCCGTTGAAACGGATTTAAATACTGCTTCTCCGTTCAGCATGTTTTGTTTTTGATTTTGCTGCAGGGTAAATATGGATAACGGTGAAAAATCCTGATCGATGTTCATCTGATCGTCGAAATACTGGTGTGAAAGCGAAACCGTCAATATCATGTTGTCAAAAACATATTTGGATGACAGGCTGTTGTTCCATGTTTTGCGCTGATAGGTGCTCGCATCGTTGAAATTGGGACTGGCTACTGTATTGCTTTCCGCGTTGTACAGTCCGTAAGGGAATGCACCCTGATCCACATAATCAAAGTTGGTGGCATATTCCAGCTTTAATGTCTGCAAGGGTGTCCAGGCAAACTTCATGCGTGCTCCGCCCGTTTTCTCGACATCTACATTTTCGGAAGTAAAATCATTCTTATAAAAGCCATCGTGTTTTCCGTAATAACCGCCTGCCGAAAATCCGGCTTTTTCACCTAATTTGGTGTAATAGGATGCCTTGGCCTGCATCATTCCGTAGTTGCCGGCCGTAAGTGACACACGCGTACCCTGATAATTCAACGGCGACAGGGTGTACATATTTACAATTCCACCCATGCTGTTCCGACCGTAAAGGGTTCCCTGAGGTCCCCGAAGTACTTCAATCTGAGCCAGGTCATACAGTTCGAAATCAAAGGCCGATTTCTCGGGATAAGGTACATTGTCCACGTACAAAGCAATGGACTGTCCGCTGTTGCGTGACCCCACACCGCGCACATACGGGCTGCACGACATGGCAGAACCGTAATCGGGAATGTAAAAGTTGGGGACTACGCCGCTGATATCTTTGATGGAAAATACCTGCGACTGGCTGATTTTCTCTGCGTCGAGCAGCGTGGACGAAACCGGTGCATTTTGAAGATTGGTTTCCTTGGGGCTATATACGTCCACCTGCCCCAGTCTGATTGTTTTGATGGTATCGTTTTCGAGAGCAAGCACAGAAATACTGAAACATACTAAAACCGTAATACTGAATAATATTTTTTTCATTGTTGATAGTTATTTTTTTACAAATGGATAAACAGAACCGTTTCCCTGCAAAATCATCTGCGGGAATAGTAACAATATGGAAATCAGAAACGAGATTTCTTTATTTATACAAAATTGTAAGAAAAAGGAGGAGGGCGCGTGAAATGTGCGAAATGAACCCGGGAGAGAATACGAAAATGCGTGACGAAGGGATATAGGAATTCCCTGGTGTCTTTGAAAAGTCCAATTCCGGAATGGTCAGGAGCGGATATCGATTTCTGAAAGTCTTGATAATCAAAGAAATGAGCTGTTGGACTTTCAACGGAACTTTCCACAAGAGTATCGGTGGATGTTGTTTCTGTTGTGAAAACTGATTGAGAATCACCGAATGATGAGAACAACGGCACAGTTACACACGAAATAAACCCCAAAAACATCAGTATTTGAGGGATGAACGTTGCAAACAGAATATTATCAAAAATCAGCATAACTCCTTTCTGAATTGGTTTAGCAAAAGTAATAAATAGTTTTGATATCACACTATCTGTAATATTTCACCTGAGAAAAATAATCCGAAACTCAATCGACTTTGAATTACATATCTATCCATTTTTTTTCGTTTGATTCAATCTATTTTGTTTCAGAATGCAATACAGCGCGGTAAATTCCTATACCACGCTGTATTTTTTTATTTCCGGAAATTACAGTTTATTTCTTTCCTTTAGTTGAACTCAGTTTCTCAAAAAAAAAATAATCAATCAAAAAGTGTCATCTGACCTGTAATATCATCAATCAGACGTTGCTGGTCTATGGTTTCGTCACTGTTTGCTTCTGTGGATTTATCATTTCCATTCTCAGTTTCAGAGGGCTCCGATTCCTCATCGGCATTGTTTTCATACACTTCATCGGGCTCACCCTTTTCAGCTGTTTCTTTTTCAGGTTTGAAGCGGATAGGTTCCAGTTCGTTGATACTTTCCACTTCGAATGTGGTCAGGCGCTTTCCTTTGGCCTTGAAGCTTTTCACGCTTATAAATTCGTCAGCATCAATCACCAACGCTTCTCTGAAGGCATCTCCACCGCCAAACACGACCTCTATGCGCGGGTAGGTTTTACCGGAAATCAACATCAATCTGGAGGAAGGATTTTCGCCCAGAAAGCTGACAGGCTTCACCGAAGGCTCCAACTGGAAACGTTTCAGGTAATAGAATTTCTGATCGGCATCATACAGAGCTACAGTCCAGATTTTATTCGGATCGAATTTCTTGATTGTCAGAATTTCAGTCTCAAAATGATTGCTTAAATCAAAATTGGTGGTTCGGAATTCGCCTTTGGTAGTAATGACCAGAATCAAATCGTCACTTAAAAATTCACCCAGGTAATCGCCCCGTTTGTCGTAATTCAAGCGCAGCACATCGCGGTCGAACCACACTTCGCGACCGCCCAGCGTTGAACCGCCTTTGTGTTTGAGCGTAATGCGGTGTACATCATTTTTCGACAGTATATTGCCCATGGACTGACGTCCTTTGATGGCAATTTCGCTGAAATCTTTCTCAATCACCAGATTTTTCAGGCGTAGTTTTGGTTTCAGCGTTACGCGGATTACTTCGGCTTCAGCATTCGGGTTGGCACTGAAATAGAACACCCGTGAGCCATCTTTTCCCTGTGTAATGTCGTATTCTTTGTCGCGCGTAATGCCTGTAACCGCAAAGCGCTTGATATAAAATGGTCCGTTTTTGCCATTTCGGTATACCACGTTGTAGATGGTTCGTTTGTCGTTTTTCTTAAACACATTCAGATACAGAATATTTTTCCCGACAAACAGTTTTTCGGCCACTTTCACCACCTTGTATTTTCCGTCTTTGAAAAAAACAATGATTTCGTCCATATCCGAGCAGTTGCACACAAATTCGTCCTTCCTCAGGCTTGTTCCGATAAATCCGTCTTCGTGATTCACATACAGTTTTTCATTGGCTTCTACTACTTTAGCGGCTACAATGGTATCAAAATTCCGGATTTCAGTCATCCGGGGATAATTTTTACCATATTTTTCCTTCAAATTCTGGAACCAGAATATGGTAAATTCCACCAGATTCTGGAGGTTATATTCCAGCTCCTTGATTTTCTTCTGAATGCCTATAATGGTGTCGTTTGCCTTGTTGCTGTCGAATTTTGTGATGCGTACCATCTTGATATCCAGCAATTTGAGAATATCCTCGCGGGCTACTTCGCGTATAAAATCTTTCTTGAACGGTTCGAGGCGGCTGTCGATGTGTTTGATCACAGCATCCTGTGAATCACTTTCTTCAAATTCACGGTCTTTGTAAATCCGGTTTTCGATAAAGATCTTTTCGAGCGACACGAAAAACAGTTGTTCGAGCAACTCATCGCGCTGAATTTCAAGCTCGAGTTTCAGCAGGTCTTTGGTGTGATCGGTGCTTATGCGGAGCATTTCGCTCACTCCGATAAATCGCGGTTTTTTATCATGAATAACGCAACAATTGGGCGAAATACTAGCCTCGCAACCCGTAAAGGCATACAGCGCATCAATCGTTTTGTCGGACGATGCTCCGGGTGCCAGGTGAACCAGTATTTCTACGTTTTGAGCCGTGTTATCGTCCACTTTACGGATTTTAATTTTACCTTTCTCACTGGCCCGGATAATGCTTTCTATTACTTTGGAAGTATCCGTACCGAATGGAATTTCGGTGATAACCAGCGTTTTATTATCCAGCTTGCCTATTTTAGCACGGATTTTTACCGATCCGCCCCGTTCTCCATCGTTGTATTTGCTTATATCGATGCTTCCTCCGGTCTGAAAATCGGGATAAAGCACAAACTGCTCGCCCTGCAGATGAGCTATGCTGGCGTCAATCAGTTCGTTGAAATTATGAGGCAGGATTTTGGAATTGAGTCCCACGGCAATTCCCTCCACTCCCTGCGCCAGCAGCAGTGGAAATTTGATGGGGAGCGATATTGGCTCTTTATTTCTGCCGTCGTAGGTTAGTTTCCACTCGGTTATTTTCGGATTGAAAACGGTTTCGAGCGCAAATTTCGACAAGCGTGCCTCGATATAACGGGGCGCAGCTGCTCCGTCGCCGGTGAGGATGTTTCCCCAGTTTCCCTGGCAGTCGATGAGCAGGTCTTTTTGCCCCAACTGAACCAGAGCATCGCCTATGGAGGCATCACCGTGTGGGTGAAACTGCATGGTATGCCCAACAATGTTGGCTACCTTATTGTACCGGCCATCGTCCAGCCGCTTCATGGAGTGAAGTATACGACGCTGAACGGGTTTCAGCCCGTCGTGGATATCGGGTACAGCCCGCTCCAGAATTACATAGGAAGCATAGTCCAGAAACCAGGTCTGATACATGCCTGAAAGATGATGTTTTACGCCATCATCATCCTTTATTTTCGGAATAATGTATTTGGAATGAGAATCCACCTCCTCATCCGAACCGTTTTCAATCGGTTCCGGATTTTCATCCGGGAGAATGTGTTCATCCATTTCGTTCAGTTCATCTTCGTTTGCCATAAAATTATAAGCGCCCTGTTCCCCTCAGAAAGGGAACAAAAATGATTCATTACCAGTTAATCTATGTTCACTATTATAAGTCGAAACTAGTTTTCAATCGACAAAGTTAAGTAAAAATTTTCAAAAATAATTAGTACCTTTGTGACTGTTACCTGCGTTAAAGTCAAAAGTTATCAACAATCCTACTTTAAATTATGAAACTAAAATCTGTCTTTTCGCTTATTATTGGCTTATTGCCCATCTTTATAAATGCTCAAACTACTGAAAAAGGAAAAATCGGTCTGAATTATTCGTTGAATGGCGGCACAAGTGTCATTCAGCCCGCTCTTGAAGGTGCTGCAAGTAAGGATATTACTGCCGCCAGCGGGATAGGATTGATTTACCTGAAACCCATCAACCCTTGGCTGGAATGGGAAACCGGG
>JAGPGR010000107.1 GCA_018055865.1 Paludibacteraceae bacterium
TTTAATCTAACATTTTTTGATACTTATTCCCAAACCGATCAACTACTTCTATCTGTATTTTTGCGTTTGGATTTTCAGGTTTGGCTCTGAACAAATGATGAGTCTGACTTACACTTAACCAGGAATGCTTTTTGTTTTTTCCGGGCTGATATAGTTCTGCTGCATACGGATCTTCACCCCAATATCGCTGCATTTCACCCTTGATTACTCCATCTTCATACCATTGTATTTTCCACCGAGGGTCATAATTATAAACATTTGCAATGAAACAATCGGGGAAATCAGTATCGCTTCCGACTTTATAAAGCTTGAACTGGTCTGATTTGCTTTGATTTATTCCTTTGAAATACCATGTGAGGTTATCGTCGTTCACTTCGTACACCGTATAACCTTTTGGAGAACCATCTGTACAAACAACTCCCTGCCACCAGGCACCGCTGGCTGCAGCATGAACGTGTTCAGCGATATTTGGTGTAGCCTGAGTAAACCATTGAGTATGGCTGTGTCCGGCGAGGATGTGTGTATTGTAAGGCGACAGAATTTTATACAATGCCTGTCTGTTTAATACCGAATTCGACATTTCCGTGGTATAACTACCGGGCTTTTCGGATTCTCCGTAAATAGTAGGAATATGAAGTGTTACGATTACCGTGCTTCCGGGTTTTACCGACTTCAAATCCTGCTCCAACCACTGAAGCTGATTTTCATCGACATAGCCGATATAACGGTACGAAAAACCATAGTAAAACACATCCTTAAGGACAATGTAATGAATTTTACCTACGTTGAAGGAAAAATGAGCAGGTCCGAAAGCTGCTGTAAAAGAGTTGGCTGATAATTCATTCGATCGGTTGTTGTAATCCATATCGTGATTCCCGATTACCTGATAAAAAGGCACATTGGTCTGAGCAACAACTTGTTTGTATTTATCGAAAAAATCCAATCGATCGAACACATTATCACCGGCACTGATAGCATGAACGGGCACATCGGCCGGAAATGATGCAATGGTTTTTTTCACATCTTCCACCACTTCTTCCAACTGTTCAAATTCTTCCATATCGAGCACCTGAGGATCAGCCCACAGAACAAATGCATGTTTGGACTGCGATTTTTCTGATTTTCGAATTTCGAAATTGACCTTTTGTCTTTTCAGGTCCTGACTTATTTTTTGGAAAAATACCGGAATTCCATTCACAACAGGCGATTCATATCCCGAGGGCAACGTATAATAAACATATTCGCTGTTGTCGGAAGTTTCCAAACGGAAATTTCCATGTTTGTCGGTCAGCACAATCGTTTTGCCATCGGTAATTTGTACCGACGAAATTGCTTTCCCTTGAGATGTTACTTTTCCTTTTACCGTAATATTTCCGGCAAAAACGAAAGCACTAAATAATATCGTGTAACTGTATAATAAGTATGTTAATAATCTTTTCTTGTTCATAATTATTTATTGTGATTTTATCATTTTACCAGTGAATAATTTGTTTTTAGTTTGTAATTGATAAACGTAAACACCCGGATTCAAATCCATAGGTTTGTAATCAATTACGTAATCTCCGCTGGATTGATTATTTTTATTCGTATTAAAAATCAATCGATTATCTAACGAGTATATATTCAGAACCACATCGGATGTCTCTCTTATAGAATATTTAATTTTAGTTTCATGAGTGAAAGGATTGGGATAATTTTGAATCATTTCTTTGTCTTTTGTCAGTTGCTGAATTCCGTTCGGAATAATCATATAATAATCTGACCACTGACTCCATTTAAGATTATTATCTCTATATCTGATACGAATTTTATACTGTTTATTATTTTCATATTGCCTACGGTTTAACCTGAATTCATAAAAATTTATATTCTTATTCAAATCAACCGGATTCTGAAAAGCATCGATTCCGTAAATATTTTGTTTATGTAAAACCGTATCCAAAAGAACGCTGTCAAAAGAATCTAAAATCTGAATTTGTTTTGACATGATTGAATCTTCTCCTTCAAATTCTGAACTTTCAATATCTAAATAATATTCAGAAATACCTGCTTTTACTATTATTGGCGTTTTTGGTGCATCCTGTTTTATTGATATGTACCATCTATCAAGTTCATCGCTGTTTATTGGTTTTGAAAGTGTGCCAAGAGAATAGGCTGTATTTGTGAAAGATGATTCTTTCGGATCTATTTCAAGTATCTGGTAAAAGTACTGACTGATTGTTTTATGAATATCACTCAAATCTTCATTTTCACCAGCAGTCCAAGGATCAAGATATCCACCACCACCTCCTCCACAAATAATTCTAAAATCACCTTCATGATTTTCAGCCATTAATGTTCCCCTTTCAAAACCATGTGTATGACCGTAGTGAATTTCTTTCACTTTTGTGTATTTTTTAATTATTGGCAACAGACTTTTGGAGACATATGCTGAACTTCCATCATTTGTATTCACGTATTTCCAAAGTTCAGAAAATGGAGGGTGATGAAAGAACAGAAAAATAAAATCTATGTCCGAATCGCTTTCGGCAGTATTTAACCTTTCATTCAACCATTCAGCCTGAAAGAAGCCATATTCATTATAAATATTTGTATTGAGGCCAATAAACAATGAATTTCCTGACTTAAAATGCCATATTTTTTCATTAAGAGACGCTAATTGAGGAAAAGCAGACAACTCATCCAGCTTCATATATTTATAGAAAAATGCATTTTCAGCTTCGTGATTTCCGGCAACAACCGTAGTTGCTAAGTAAGGAGTCAAAGAAGATAGAGGTTTGTAAAATTGTTTTGTATAATGTTCCAGCGTGTTACCATTAACTACGATATCTCCGGTATGGATTATTCCCTGAACAGAATCAGAAAAATTCCATCCATATTTCTCAATCATCTTTTCCCTTGCAGATCTGATCACTTTGCCTGCCATTGTTGTATCTGAACTATGTGTGTCACCAAGAATCAAAAATCGCAATTTTGATATTGAGGTAGATTCAGGAAGAGTACTGAATGAATATATTTCAGAAGTAATACCTCCGCTCGAAACCCGGTAATAATACCGACAATGAGATTCTAAACCGTTAAGTTTGACTGTATGCCACCTATATGGCAAGTTCATTGTTTCAGATTCACCCGAAGTAGAATGGAGAAGATTTAGTGAATCTTTACCATATTCAACCATCGGAGTTTCAATGGAAGCATCATGCCAGGAAATAATAACGGATGATTGTCCGAGACTTTGCAAGTAAGGAATTCTTGTAATCAAATACGAAGGATTCAAAGTACATCGACCCAATTCATTTACTTCTGAGTCTGTAAGACATTTATCCCAGATTGCAAGTTCTGAACAGTAAATATCTCCATCCTCTTTATCGTTGTCAGCAAAGATCAATAATTTATCATTCAACGAAAATCTTCCATCTATGGGTTGAGATTTTCCTGAAAGAATTAAATTACCGTCGATATAATAACAAAATTCATAACCATTTTTCACCGTTACAACCAACCTGTACCACTCATCCGGGATAACAGAAAAATTTGAATAGCCAACTGCTGCCACTCCAATTTTGCCCGAGGTATTTATAAAGAGTTCACCGTCGTCGTTATTTGAAGCATTTGTTTGAAAAAAACTATACCATATTCCGGAAACAGGAATTTTAAAGTCAACCTGTAAAGAGTATTCGTTCACTTTTTTTCCTCCTCCGTTAGCTTTGATATTATGAATCAGCTCATAGTAGCTCCCAACACCAATTAATACTGCTCCATCGCCCACTTTGTAGCCATTTGTTTCAGTATGTGTTCCGACTAAATTTAAGGATGCTTCATATCCTGTTTCAGTGTGAAGTAAAAAATTTTTGTCATCAAATTTCCACCATCCTTTTCTATCAGTTACATTAGCGCTAACAGAAATGTCTGATAACATAAACAAAAGAAATGTAAATAAGTAAAGATTAATATTTTTCATTTTTTCTACTGTTCAATAATCGGATATAATGCTAATGACATGCAATTAATTCAACAAGATATTAATTTTAGTCAAAGAGGGTATCTCTTTAGAAGAAACACCCTCTTGATTCAAAACAACACGAAACACATTCTTACTTAGAAACCACCATTTTTCGTACGGTCGATTGATTATTGCTAATCATCTGTAAATAATAAATACCATTGACAAGATTTTCAGAATTTAAATCGAGTTTGTAATCACCAGGTGTCATATTTCCTTGAGAAACAACCCTGAGTTGTTTTCCTGTCAGATCAAGCACTTTAAATATCACATTACCCGTTTCCCTGATTGTGTAAGGGAATACAGTACTTACAGCAAACGGATTTGGGAAATTTTGTCCCAGTAAACTATTGTTCGAAGCATTTGGTTCTCGTATTCCGGTTCCTCCTCCGGTTGCATCTCCAAGTTCAGCAACCTGTTCGGGAGTTAATTCCACATCCCATACAGCTAATTCGGAGCAATGGTAAACACCTTCTTCACCATCATCATCGGCAAATATATGTGGCAGATTTATGATTTGTAAAGCATGTCTGCTATCTGTTAAAATGCCGGTTTTCTCTACCCACAATTCACCATTAATATAAACTTTGTAAGTATCACCAGATGAAGTAACTACAAGTCGATACCATGTTTCAGGATTAACCTTATTAGTAGACCAACCAAGGGCACTTAAACCAACAACACCTGTACCAGCAGACCATTTAATAAACAAATCACCATCTCCTGAGTTAGTAGCACCTGTTTGAAAAAAAGAATAGTAACTTGGAGAAGTTCCTATTGCTTTAAAATCAATTTGCATTGAGTAAACATTTACCATTGTTCCACCACCGTTTGCTTCTATTCCATGATTCATAGCTAATGATTGGTAAAATCCATCAACAATTGCGCCATTATCATCTGAAGGACCGGTAGCTGCAGTATGAGTTACTGTTGCCTCAGGAATAAGATCATTACCAATGGATGCCAGCATTAAGTTTGCCGGATCATCGAATTTCCACAAACCTTTTGGCTGCGGGAACATGGGTTGTGATGCATTTCCAAGTTCAATAGCCTGGTCTTCAGTTAAAGCTACATCCCAAACGGCCAGTTCAGCACAATGTATTGTAGGATCTTCACCGTCATCATCGCCAAAAATATGAGGCAGTGGTTTCAAAGCATGACGACTATCAACAGTTATTCCCAATTTTTCGACATATAACTCTCCATTAACATATACCCTGTAAAATTCACCACATTTAGCTGAAACAATCAGTCGATACCAAGTATCCGGATCAACAACGTTAGTTGACCAACCCAGTGCAGTCAAACCAATAGTTCCATTTGATTTGACAAACAAATCTCCATCTGCATCGTTCATAGGGCCAGTTTGGAAGAAAGACACATAGCCTGGGAGTGGAGCGGGCACCATAAAATCTATTTGAAAAGTATATTCATTCGTCAGGGAGCCACCACCATTAGCACCAATTCCATGATCCATAACCAAAGCATGACCTATCGGATCCATAATAGCAAGATTTCCATCCACAGGACCGGGAACAGATTCATTCGGAGTAGAACCATAAGTACCTAAAGCATTACCAATAGTAGCTTTAAGCATATCAGCACTATCATCGAATTTCCACCAACCTTTACGAGTTGGAATAGCAGCATAAACCGAGAATGTAAAAGCTGCAGTAATCAATAAAAAAAGTAATCTTTTTGTTTTCATGTTTTTTAATTATTTTAGAGTTAATAAAACGGTTCAATTTTACTATGTGGCTTCTATTTAAGAAGCCACATAATTTTATTTATTTCATCGTAGCCTTCGTACTGACGATCCAGGGCAACAATCAGATTTTCACGATTATAATTAGTTTCGGAGGTTGGATATAACCATCGCATCGGGATTGCATTTACGTTGTTCTCGTTCAGACTTGTGGCCGGATTTATCGGGAATTCGGGATATTTATTCCGACGATATTCAAAATAGCTGTACTGAGCATCCTGCATAAAGCTTAGAATGTATCTTTGCATCCAGATTTGTTTCAACTGCTCATCCATCGTCGTTTTGAAAGCAGCCTCTCCCGTGAAATAGTTATTAATATAATTCTGATCAATGGCTTTTCCATGGGCATAGGAGGATTTTGTAGCCATCACAACCGCCAAAGATGCTTTTACACCATCTTTATAATAATCTTCTGCATTACCTGAAGTTATCCAGCCCCGAAGCCTGGCTTCTGCCAAAATCAGTTGTTGTTCGCCGTAAGTTAGCAGCATACGGGGTTCGCAAGCCGCCTCAGTGAGGTATCGTTTGTTAAGCAATGAATATTTGCTTGCACTATGACCAGCATTCATTTCAGCGTAATCCATCCCTACATCCACTCCCACATAAGCTGCTGTATCTGATTGAGATTTACCTGCCGATATTTTTGATGCAGCGGGATCAGCGTAATAAAACAATCTCCTGTCGTTCAGTTTTTTCAGATTATCCATTAATAATGAGCTGATTATAGTTCTACTGGTAAATAAATTGCTTGTTCCCGACAAAGGATGTTTATTTTGGGTAGAATAATTCAGACCAAAGAAACCGGTATTAGCCTCCAGCAAGTAACCAGCCTGCACTATCTCAGCAAAACGGTTTTTTACATTCAACGAAGCAACACCTTCTTTTTTACTCAGTGTCATCAGAATTTTCAGGGCCAACGAGTTTGTAGCTCTTCGCCATTTATCAGGATTACCATTATATGGAGT
>JAGPGR010000002.1 GCA_018055865.1 Paludibacteraceae bacterium
ACAGATGGTTTCGAAAATTCGCAATGGATAGCTATGGACTACGGACAGATAATTGTTCACGTATTTCAGCGCCCCTATCGTGAGTTTTACGATCTGGAACATCTTTGGGAAGATGCTGACCTTGAATTAATCCCTGATTTAGATTAATCAATACACGCTTTTCAAAACAAATCCTAATACTCAATTGTTAAATGAGTAGAATTCGATTTTGTCTTTACCGTTCTGGTTCAGGCAAAATTATTTTTATTAAACAATTGACTCATAAAAAAGAATAAAATCAGAAAATAACTAAATGGAAAATAAAGACCTAAACAAAAAGCCTCAAAAAACGCCTTCCACAAAACCAAAATTTAACCTGAACTGGCTTTATCTGTTAATAATATTTGCCCTTTTCAGCGGATTCTTCATGGGCGACCGGAAACAAACCAAAGATGTTTCCTGGTCAGTTTTTGAATCCTACATGTACAAGGGATACATTGAAAAAATTGATGTATATTCCAATAAAAACATTGTAAACGGAGTTGTACTGAAGGATTCCGCACAATTTGTATTCGGAAAAGATTCGGCAGCTTATGCCAAAGACAGACTAATATCTGCCACAATCACATCGGATGATGCGGTGCTGCAAGCCGTTGCAAAAGTGAGAGAAAAAACCGGACAAAACATTGATTTCAATGTAAACGCCGACAGCGATTACATGAACATTTTCATCATGTTTTTCCTTCCGGTGATATTTCTGGTAGCCATGTTCTGGCTTATGAACCGGAGAATGTCGGGAATGGGCGGTGGAGGCAGTGGCGGAATTTTCAGCGTCGGCAAATCCAAGGCCCAGCTATTCGACAAAGACAACAAGAACCAGATTACCTTTAAGGACGTTGCCGGACTTCAGGGTGCCAAGCAAGAGGTGGAGGAAATTGTGGAATTTCTCAAAAATCCATCCAAATATACGGAACTGGGCGGTAAAATTCCGAAAGGCGCCTTGCTGGTAGGACCTCCCGGAACCGGTAAAACCCTGCTGGCCAAAGCAGTAGCCGGCGAAGCCGATGTACCTTTCTTCTCCATGTCGGGTTCCGATTTTGTTGAAATGTTTGTAGGCGTAGGAGCTTCCCGCGTACGTGATTTGTTCCGTCAGGCCAAGGAAAAAGCTCCGTGTATCATTTTCATCGATGAAATAGATGCCGTAGGGCGCGCCCGTGGCAAAAACACCAACTTCGGCGGAAACGACGAACGCGAAAGCACACTGAATCAGCTACTTACCGAAATGGACGGATTCGGTTCCAACAGTGGTGTCATTATTTTGGCTGCCACCAACCGTGCCGATATTCTGGATAAAGCATTGCTGCGTGCCGGACGTTTCGACCGTCAGATACACGTAGACCTGCCCGATGTGCACGAGCGTAAAGAGATTTTTCAGGTTCACCTCCGTCCTATCAAAATTGACAGTACGATAGATGTAGATTTTCTGGCCCGGCAAACCCCCGGATTTTCGGGTGCCGATATAGCCAACGTATGTAACGAAGCGGCATTGATTGCAGCTCGTAAAGCAAAGTCATTTGTTGGAAAACAAGATTTTCTGGATGCAGTTGACCGGATAATCGGCGGCTTGGAAAAGAAAAACAAAATTACAACTGTGGCTGAGAAAAAGTCCATTGCATTTCACGAAGCCGGTCATGCTACAATAAGCTGGAAACTCCATTATGCCAATCCGTTAGTGAAAGTTACCATCGTACCGCGCGGCGAAGCGCTTGGTGCTGCCTGGTATCTGCCCGAAGAGCGCCAATTGACAAACAAAGAGCATATGCTCGATGAAATGTGTGCCACCCTGGGTGGACGCGCAGCCGAAGAAATTTTTCTGAATGAGATTTCAACCGGTGCATTGAACGATCTGGAACGCGTTACCAAGCGTGCTTACGCCATGGTGGCTTACTTCGGCATGAGCGAGAAGCTACCCAATCTGAGTTATTACGATTCATCAGGAAGCGAATATGGATTTACAAAACCATACAGCGAAAAAACTGCCGAGACCATAGACAAGGAAGCCGGAGCTATTGTAGCTGCGCAATACGAACGGGCAAAACAAATTTTACGCGACAATGCTCAGGGTCACAACCAACTGGCAGGATTGCTCGTAGAGCAGGAAGTTATATTTGCCGAAGATGTGGAAAAAATATTCGGAAAACGCCCCTGGGAATCGCGCAGTGATGAATTAATGAGACTCAACGATGAAGCCAACAAAGAAAAAGAATCAAAAAAAGACGAGGAGCCAACAGAGTCTTTGCCTGAAAACAATGAAACGGAAATGAGTAAAAAGCAAAAACCTGATGACTACTCCAAAGGAACATCGACAGGCGGCTACTCGAAATAACTTTTCAAAAAAAAAGAAAATAAATATTAAGAAACAGGCTTTTTTCCAAAGTCTGTTTTTTTTGTTGAATATACTTCCGAATAATACAGCCTTTTTGTACGAGCAGGACCCAAAGAAACAAAAATTTTACTTTGTAATGCTAAATCTTTTAATAACTTTGCATAGCAATTGAATTTATTAAAGCCAATCCCAAAAGATACAAAAAATGCTGAACAAAAACTTCATTCAACGTACCATCAGCGGAGCTATTTTTGTTGCAATAATTATTGCATCTATTTTGCTCTCACCCTATGCTTTTGCGGTCGTTTTTGTTATTATCACAGCACTTGCCATGCATGAATTTTACAAACTCACCCATAAACCAGGTGAAACGGATGTGAATTTCATGGCAGGAGTTACAGGCGGAGTATTGCTTTTTATCTGTTCGTTTTTATATGCATACAATCTGGTAAGCTTTCCGGTTTACCCGGTTTACGGTCTTTATGTGCTCCTGGTTTTGATTGCCGAATTGTTTAGAAAGAAAAAAAATCCGGTCAACAACTGGGCATATTTCCTGCTTGGACAAGTTTATATTGCGCTGCCCTTTTCGTTGCTCAATTTCATTCTCTTCATCAGCGGATTTCAGCCCATCCTGCTCATGGCTGTATTCATCACTCTCTGGGTGAACGACACCGGTGCTTATGTAACCGGAATGTTATTCGGAAAGCATAAAATGTTTGAACGGATTTCACCAAAAAAAACGTGGGAAGGATTTATTGGCGGTGCATTTTTTGCTTTGTTGTCCGGTTATGTTTTTTCGCGCTTTATCCCTGATATCAGTTTGATTCAATGGCTGATATTCTCCGAACTGGTGGTGATATTCGGTACGCTGGGCGACCTGTCCGAATCGCTCATCAAGCGTACGGAGCAAGTGAAAGATTCGGGCAACGTGATTCCCGGTCATGGCGGCATTCTGGACCGCTTCGACAGCATGCTGATGGCTGCACCTGTCATTTTTATTTATCTGAAAATAATTATCGGGTAAATACAACTCAACACTAATTTGCTACTAAACTAAATAAACTAACATACCAACCGATGGAATATAATTTTGACGAAATACGCTCCTACAATCCGGAAGAAGTGCCGGCAGTGATGCAGCGTTTGTGCGAAGAAAAACCGTTTATGAAAGTGGTTAGTACGCTGTTTCCCTTGATGCCCAAAGAACAGTTGAAACATAAACTTCTGAGTTTCAGAAACTCCGACGACCTGCAAAAAGAGATGGTTTATCCATTTCTGCAATACCTGGAAGCAAATATGACCACCGGAATTAAACTTACGGGATTGGAAAACATTGAGAACAAAAAAAAATACCTGTACATATCCAACCACCGGGATATTATTCTTGATTCAGCTCTTCTATGCAGTAAATTGATAGAAAATGGAATGGAAACGGTAGAAATAGCCGTTGGCGACAACTTGCTTGTATTTCCCTGGATAGAAAAACTGGTGCGGGTAAATAAAAGTTTTATCGTACAGCGCGGACTCTCAACCCGACAAGTAATGGAGAGTTCCAAACGGCTTTCGGCATACATCAGACATGTGCTTTACGAAAAGAAAAATTCTGTCTGGATAGCTCAACGCGAAGGGCGGGCTAAAGATTCGGATGACCGCACTCAGACCAGTTTGCTGAAAATGTTCAATTTAGCCGGAAAAACCAACGACCTGATTGAGAACCTGAAAGAACTGAATATCTGTCCGGTAAGTATATCCTACGAATTCGATCCGTGCGATTTTCTGAAAGCCAAGGAGTTTCAGCAAAAAAGAGATAATCCTGAGTTTAAAAAAACACAACAGGATGATTTAATCAATATGCAAACGGGCGTAATGGGCTACAAAGGCAAAGTGGTGTATCATCTGGCTGGCTGCATCAACGATGAACTGGACCGGATTTCCGGTCAGACCAACAACAGAAATGAGCAGGTTGAACATATTGCAAAACTTATAGATAGCCACATACACAAGAATTTCAATATCACACCGGAAAATAAAATAGCTTACGATGAAATCTGGGGCGGCAACGCCTTTGCAAAGGAATACTCTGCAGCCGAGAAAGAAAACTTTGATGAATATCTGGACAAACAAATCCGCAAAATAGATTTGGAGAACAAAGACCGTGATTTTCTCCGTCACAAAATGCTCGAAATGTACGCCAATCCGCTCAAAAACTACCTGGCAGCTCAATAAAACCAGAAGAGACTCAAAAACAAATTTGAGTCTCTTCTTATTTGTAAGCTAAATATTAACTATCTGAAACCTTTCTATTTGTATATCAAACGGTAAAAAAACGGATAAATCTTACAGGCAACACAGAATGCAAAAACGGCTTCTAAAAAAGCACAAATTAGAAATACCGTTGTAAGCACCATTGCAACGGCTTGCCATCCCGGAAGTGCTGTAAGCAAAATCAACAGGCTGAAAACAACACCTATTCTGGCCGAAAAGATTTTAGGACCGGCATTGATTATTTTTGGGTTAATTTTCAGCAATTGATTGATTTTAGTAGAAAGAAATGCAAAAGGGCTGTATTTAGTCAGGTCTAACGATCGCAATAAAAAATCGGCAAAAAGGAATGCCGGAAATAACAAATTGGATGTCAGTATATAAGCAGCAAGTAAGAGAACAGTCAAAAACGCATTTCCACGAGCGGTATTTTCGTTAATTCGTTTATCCGATATGGGGCAAATGGCAGTTTTCATAGTTGAAATGTTTTTAAAATTTTACATTTCAAAGATAAAAGAGCAATCGTCGCCTCACAATCCCCCGAAAAAGGTATTTTTATCCCAAGAACATGGGAGAATAGATGTATGATGTATGATGTATGATGTGTGATTTACAATTTACATCCAAACATTCGAACAACCAAACATTCGACTATTCAACTAAACCCTGAAACCGCATTTTCGGCACCAATCTTCCACAGCCCGGTGCTGTTCGAAGCCTTTGCGAATCCGCAGCGCTTTTTCTGAATGCAAGATATCGTCTAATTTTTCTTTGAAAATATTTCCAAGCAGTAGATGTGCATCCGCATCGATGCAGCAGGGCACTACATTTCCATCCGAAAGCACAGCAATCTGGTCGCGCAAGCCGTAGCAGGTTTTGTTTTCGGTTTCAGCTACATCGGTCCATTCAAAGCGGGGTGCAAGTTGTAAGTAGATTTTTGGCGACAAAGTGATGTTTCTTTCTTTTTCAGAAATAACATGAAAACAATCTGGAAGGTGAAAAATGTCTTGTATCAGCTTGATACAAAGTTGATTAAATTCATTGCTTGCCTCGTTGGTCTGATTCCAAAGCCGGAAGTTGATGTACGATTTTGCTGAAAGCGATTTCGCAATTTCGAGCATCGAAAGGATAAATTCACTCCATTTTTCCTTCGGAACATTTTCTTCGGCATCATGCAGCGAAATATTTAGCTGACGAACGGGGTTTTCCATCAGAAAATCAAAATACTTATGCAACAAACTACCATTGGTACTGATATTTACTTTCAAGTTTTCGGCCGAAGCTATCTGCAGTATTTCCCTGAAATGCGGATGTAAAAACGGTTCACCAAGCACGTGGAGATAAATATAATCCGTAAAAGGACGAATTTCATTCACCACAGACATAAATTCACCCACAGACATAAACCGTTTTTTCCGTTCGCTCCGGAAGCAAAAACTGCAACTGAAGTTGCAACTATTGCTGATTTCGATGTAAATTTTTTTGAAACGCATCCTGTTTTGAATTTGAATTACCTTCCGGAATAAAACTTTAGGAATATCCACACAAAGTTAGAGATTTATTCTTAATTTTGTAATGAAAATTTGTCTGACAAGAAATATAATTGAAAATTTACCGACTTATAAATGTATACAAAGAAACTGGTAGTAATAAAACCTACAGGAAACCACAGTAATAGTCTGATTCAGAATTTACATTTTGAAGTTTTTTGTATGAAACATAACATTCAATATATCAACCCGACTTTTAAAGATATGACAGGTTATTATGTAGAGCCATGTAGTACTGAAACAAATCAATTCTATAAAACACTACAAGTTGATCTTCTTGGGCACTTTTTTCGTCATAGCAGATTTATAAAAAGAATTTTCTCCGTCGTCTGGATTATCTCCAAGACAGGTTTGATTAAATTTATCAGGTTTGACAATAACAGTGATGAAAAGGATTGTGAAAATCGTTTATTAAAAGCTTTTGAGAAAAAAGACACGGTTTATGTAGCCGGTTGGTTATTTCGTGTTCCTACCCTAACAAATATATATCAAGATCAAATGATTAGAAGATATTCTTTAAGAAATATTTTTTATCAGGATAATTTATTAGTGAATAAAATTGAGAAGTTAAAGGCAGAAAATAATATTTTAATCGGAGTGCATATTCGTAGAGGAGACTATAAAAAGTGGAAAAACGGAAAATATTTTTATAGTGACGAAATCTACGAGATGCATATGAAAAACCTAACGAAACAAATTGACGGTAAAATTATTTTCATTTTATTCTCAAATGAAAAAATTGAATTTCAAGAAACTGACAATCTAATCATTTCGAAAGAACCTTGGTATGTCGATCAACATATTATGACGCTTTGTAGCTATCTCATTGGACCTCCAAGTACTTTTACGCTATGGGCCAGTTATATTGGGAAAGTTAAACTATATCATTTGTATGATAATGAGAACTTAACTAATGTTTTTTAAAAGGATATTCCAAGTTTATCACAAATTTATATATTTATATTTTAATTTATAAAAACTGTTTTATGAAGACCTATAAATCTTTTTTAGTTGTATTTTCCATTTTATGCTTAAATGTTAATAGCCAGAATTACATCTCTAATATCTATGATGCCATGGCTAAAATTAACCCTAATAGTAGTTCGTATACCTTTTCTTCCAACAGCATTTTTAATGATAGTGGAGACGGACACATTCAGGGGATTGCATACTACAATGGCTTCTATTATATTGTAAGGAATTGCTCTGAAGACAAAAAAGATAAACAAATTTTGATTGTTGACGAAAATAATTCATTAACACTTAAAGAATGTCTATTAGATTCAGAGGACTTGCATCCAGGGGGTATACAAATATATAATAATATTTTAGTTGTAATATTTGAAAACAAGTTGAATTTTTATCAATTATTACCAAATTATCCTAGTGGGTGTCCTAAGCTAATAAAATCTATATCTGGTATTTCAGGTATATGTGTTGGAATGACTGATTATCTAGGGTCGTATTTAGTTGCAATTTATGAAGGAAGTAGAAATACAATTAGATTCATTTTATTAGATAGCACTTTTGAAATCCAAGCAGAACAAATATGGAGTGCAGATAATCAAATAAAGACTAATTGGTATCCGAGTAATTTACAAAGTTGGCAAGATAAAGTTGGTAAAACAAAATATGAAAATATGGGGCTGCTTAAGGAACAAGAAAATATTTACTCACAACCAAATTATTATTTATTTATGTATCATAATGATCCGGAAGCAATAGATCTTTTCTGTTTGAACGGACTTTCACAAGGATTAAATGAAAAAATAGATATTCAGATGGTTTATCGTCTAAATGTGATAAAAAATGAAAGCATTTATGATGATGTTTTTGAGAATCATGGTTTTAGAATGGGGGGAGGTTTTGAAATTATCGACCAAAATCATCTGCGTTTTTTTTCAACAAAAACAAATATTGAAGACAATAACACTCTTTATACATATAATTTAGATATAACTAATCCATGGAAATTAACTTATGAATGTGGAAAAAATGGGATAATACCAACTATCGCTATGGATGATAATGGTAATTGTGTCGAAATGCATTTAGATGAATCCAGCTATATATATTATAGATTTGGTAAAATAGATTATAAGACTAATAAGATTAACTGGGGAAATGTATATAATACTTATGTAAAAGCAAATTTTGTTTCTGTAGATATAAATAATAATGGATATTGTGTATCAACTTATAGGAAGGAGAATGAGTTATTTTGTAAAGTAGGAAAAATTAATCCTGATTTAAAAACAATTTCTTGGGGAAGTGGTATTAAATATAATACGGGAGGGAATATGTCTGTTGCCATTAATAACAATAACAAAATTGTAGAAGATCATCAAGGATATCACGGGGGAACAAATAAATATAACCATTATTATTTAGTAGGTTCTATTAATACATACTCAAATACTGTTTCTTGGATAAACGGCATGAAGTATGACACAGGTGGTAGTCTGTCTATATCATTAGATGATAATGGAAATTGTATGGAAACGCATTTAGGAAATCCGTCTATTCTTTCTAATAGAGCAAACCGATATTATTTAATAGGTAAAGTCAACTTTTCTACAGGAATTATTTCATGGAATGATGGTTCAACTCTGTATGACACTGGTGGAAATGGAGATATTGCTATATCTAGCAACGGAACTTGTTTAGAAGTTCATAGAGGTAGTCCATATATTTCTTCACATATAAATAATCATTATTATAAATTAGGCAAAATCAATTATAATACTAAAAGTATTAATTGGACTCAAGGTGCGTTATTCAACTATGGAGAAATGCTATCATGTACACTTGATGAGAATGATAATGCAATTTGTATCTTTACAGGTATAAATAGTAATTCATTACAATATAGAATATTAAAGGACGTTTTTTCTGATGAAAGTACTATTAAATACTTGCCTACAAACTTGGATGCATCAAAATATTCTATTGGAACTAAATCTGAACAAGAAACAAGCCACAACAAATTTTATCTGACTCCTAATCCAGCAAGTACATATACATTTGCTAAATGGATAAGTAAAAGTAAGGGGGAAATTATATTTGAGATTTACGACTTGTCAGGAAAAATTATTTTAAAACAATCTGCTCAAAATTTTGAATCTGGAAAAGAAATCAATAATAAAATCGTATTACCCAAAAGAATAAATAAAGGTATGTATATTGTTTATGTAAAAGAGAATGGAAATATTAAAGGAGTTTCAAAACTAATTATAAACTAATTTTTAATTTTCAAACTTTTTTAAGTAATGAAAAAAATAGCCGCCATCACAATGGCACGTAACGACGCTTTTTTTCTTAAACATTGGATTGCATACTACGGCGCGCAACTTGGTGAGGAAAATTTATATATTTACCTGGACGGAACCGATCAGCCTGTGCCGCCCACAGCGGGCGAAGCTACGGTAATTCACTGCGAAAGAATAGAAGGAATGGTAGTTTCAGCCGAAAAAAGACGCCTTACTCATCTTTCAACCGTGGCAGCCGAATTACTCCAACGCTATGATCTGGTGATCGGCACCGATGCGGATGAATTTCTGGTGGTTGACCCGGCATTAAACGAAACGCTGCAAACGTATCTGAGCAAAATCACTATTGCCAGTTCAGTTTCCGGCCTGGGTCTGGATGTAGGACAAAAAATGAGTACTGAAAGCACAATCAACGAAAATTCTTCATTTCTTGCCCAAAGAAACTATGCCGTGCTTTCATCACGCTACACAAAGCCGGTGGTACTGGGCGAACCCGTAACGTGGGGTTCCGGATTTCACCGTATCAAAGGTCATAATTTCAAAATTGATAAAAATCTTTACCTCTTTCACTTCGGAGTATTTGATTATGAGATGGTTATGGCTCGTTTTCAGGATAAAGACCGGATGGCATCCGGCTGGGAACGTCACATGAAGAAAAGAGCCAAAACCATTACCCTGGTAACAGATAAGAAAGCGCTTGATGGAGAAAAAGTAATCCCTCTGGCACGAATGATTCAATCCCTTTTTCGTCCGGTTTATGCTTTAAACAAACCATCTATGGGGCCATTGAAATGGGTAATAAAAATACCCGACAGATTTAAGAAAACAATGATTTGATAAAAAATTCACCTCATTACCACAAAAAAATATACTTCAAATGACAACTGAGCCCAAAGTTTCAATCATCATACCTTGCTATAACCGGGGAAAATACATTGGCGAAACGCTTGAATGCGTGCAACGTATTCATTATGATAATTTTGAGTGCATAGTTGTAGATAATAACTCTACGGATAATTCGGTAGCGGAAATTCAGAAGTTTATTCAGAATAATGACCGGTTTCGCCTGATTCGTGATGATGGAAACAACATTTCATCAGCCAGAAATAAAGCGATAGCAGTTTCATCAGGAGAATACATACTTCCGCTCGATTCGGACGACCTCATCCATCCAGATTATGTGCGTGAGGCTGTGGAAATTCTTCAAAACAATCCTCAAATAGCAGTTGTAACCTGCGATGCCTTATTATTCGGATCTAAAAGAGGCAAATGGAAACTTCCGGAGTATAATTTCAACGATTTCCTTATCAAGGTTTCAATACACAACACATCCATGTTCAGGAGAGCCGGGTACGACAAAACAAACGGATATGAACCGGAACTGAGATTCTGTGAAGACTGGGAATTCTGGATTAACCTGCTGAAAAGAGGTGGTGAGGTATTCAAAATCAGGAAAAACTATTTTTTTTACAGAAAACATAAGGAATCCACACAACGGAAATACAGAAGTACCGACGAAAATAAATTTGTCACCCGTTTTATTTATGAGAAACACAAAGAGCTTTATGCTTCTTTACTCGAGAATCCCCTGGAATTATTGCAGCAACATCAAAAATACAAAAAAGGATACAACCAGCTACGACGACTTACGTTTAGAAAACCATTGCCGTAAATCAACGTATTTTCGCTCTGCATTTGTTTCACCAATGGCTGCGAACAGAGCAAAAAAGACGATAAAACGGGTAATGCCGGGCTGAACGTAAAGAGGCTCCTCCACCAGCATGAACAGAATGTACACAAACAGCAACATCTGCAACAAATAACTGCGGGATTTAAACGAATAGAAAACCAATCCCGCCATAACCACCAGAAGAACAATCAATCCGCTGATACCAAATTGCACCATCTCACCCAGAAACTGGTTATGTACGTATGTTTTTTTATTGATTGATTTCGGGAGTTCCTTCATTATTTTTTCCTGATACTCCAGCGCCAGATGCTGTTTACCCGTTCCGGTCCCCCACCAGAAGTGATCTCCTATATAGTTTACAGCCAGTGTGTAGTCTATTTTTCGCACATTATCATTCCACAGCAAGTCAAATTTATCACTTTTAACCAGCAAAAAAATACTGCCAAAAAGTATCACGGCAAAAAATGTGAGTTTATAATAAGAAGATTTTAATTTCATATAATAAAACAGGCTAACAGCTATCAGAAGAACTGCCGAAACAAGTCCCACTCTGCTTTCATAAGCCAGTTCGAGTATCAACAACGAAACCGAATAAGCCACCATTTCCCAAAATGACACATAAGCCAGTTTATCCTTCTTGAAATACAAATAAAAACCTGCCACAAGTCCAGACAGGAGCACCAGAGATATGTAGGTTGGATGTTCGTACATACTCCAGACCCCGATAAGTGCATACGTATTGTAAAGTCCGTCAACAGCCAGCTTGGTGGTAAGCCATGATTTCAGGGAGGCATCATACACATTTACGTTGTAAATCCAGAACACAAGTGTAATACAAATGAAGACAAACAACACCCTGAAAACGACTCTCAGTATACGCAGATAAGTTTGTTTACCGAAATCGAAAAGACAATAGGCCAGCGGAAAAATGAGAAAAGAGTACACTTTTTCGGGAAAATGGAATTTAGAGCCGTTGAAGCATGCGCCAATGATTTGGAGGAGTGCATAAGCAATCAGGAAAAAATAGACCTTATTGAAAGCATACACTTTCTGCTCCCTGATAAAATACAGAATCGCAAAAAAAACAAAAAAACCACTGCTGTAATATCCTATCACCGGTTTGGTAATGGAGAAAACGAGAGAAACAATAATGGATGCGATTAATGCATTTCTGAGCGTGAAGAAATCCTTAAGCTGATTATTCGTTTTTAAGAAATCTGCCAGTCCGATAGCAAGAAAAACCAACAAAAAAACCACCTGCAGTATTCCGGCAGCGGAAGTCAGGTATTCCTTTGAAACATAATTGCTCCCGGGGAAAAGGTAACGTATCAGAAGTATGGCTATTACCGTGATGAGCGATACGGACAATACAAATATATTTTTTCTTAACAATAGTAACATATTTTTTTCCAACTGGTTACGCGAATTTATTTCTGAATTTCTGCCGTGATGACTACTTTTTTTTACTCTATCGAAAAACAATTAGAAACTGAACCTGATTTTTTTTGAATTAAAAACTCTTTCGAAAAGAATTTTCAACCGGATAAACCGCATCTGATTTTTCGCTTCCGGGGTATTCAGGAGGTTGACATAGTACGAGGCATAATTTATAATTTCTGCAGAGGTAAAACCGGCCCTTGCAAGTCTGCGAATAAATTTTGCGAGAATTTTCGCCTCAGTCAGGTCAATATCTGACCGGATTTGGTCCGGTTCGTCATAACTGAACAAAGGCAGCTTTTTTTCCCACTTTTTGTGGATATTCGTCAGGTTGACGTAGTATGCTGCATCTCTGTAGCCCTCCGAAAAGTGCTCTAACAATACATCATAGACCACATAATTGTTGTAACCGGCTATCACTGCCTGTGCCGAAATATCAAAATCGTACCCGTGAAATCCGGCAAATGTCTCGTCAAATTTTACTACATCAAACAAATCTTTTCGCATCGATAGAAAAACACCGTCAAGTAATACAACAGGAAGACGATTACCCGTGAAATCCAGAGGGTCCTTCACTGCGGTCGGAGCAGATTTTTTATTGTTTTGGTGTTGAATAATATGGATGCATCGTCCGCCCACTGCCCACGAAGCGGGTATTTTTGTCATCATTTTTCCACCGGCTACGCCAATAATTCCCACTTTTTTATCCGCAAGATGATTGACAAGATTTATCCCCCAATCTTTTGTTCTGAACAGAACATCCTCGTGCAAGAAACACAAACAAGGGAACTGACTTTGGCTGAAACCCTTGTTATAGGCCGAAAAAATAGAGTAATCGTTGTTTGAATTATCTACGGCAATGATTTCATATTCAACGCCAATTGTTTCTTTTATATTTTCCCGGAGCGAGGCTGAAATATCCGGATGTCTGGAACAGATGATTATCGAAATCATAATGCGTTTTCAGGTTGATTAAGTCCGCAGGTGCAAATATATCTGTTTTCGGATTGATTTTTCTGCATTCGCTCCAGATTTTGTGTTTTATCGTTCCAGATTTCGGTATGATACAAATGATACTGAACTGCCAGATTGCGTACCGGTTTCAGTTCATATCCGGCAGCCTGAAATCGCCAGAATAAATCCGTATCTTCACCTACAGCAGGCAGCGTGTACTCTTCGTCAAAGCCGTTGATAGCATAAATTGCCTTTTTAGAAAAGGACATATTACTGCCAATCAGGCGGTTGGCTTTCCGGAGTTTGGGAATAAAACGCAGCCAACCGTCGGGCGGGATGAAGATACTTTCTTCAATGAAACCTGTTTTTCCTTTTCCGAATAACAGTTTCTTTATGAATTTTTTTTGAATTTGAGCAATAGCTTCAGGCATGTTATTTTCTAAAAAAACAGATGTTTCGGGATCCAATTTCACTCTTTTACCTGCCAGAATCACCTTCTCGCCGGCAAAGCGCAGGTGCATTTCCACAAACCGGGGATGCAACACACAATCACCATCAATGAAAATAAGCCAGTCGGACTTAGCATGGCGGATGGCATTGTTAAGCGCTTTGTTTTTTTGCCATCCGTTGTCTTCCTGAGTAAGATGCTGAAAATCATTCACAAACGGATAATCCGCCACAAATGTTTTCATTTCTTCGCTTTGCCCATCCTCGGAAATAATTATCTCGAAATTTTTCTCGGATTGTATTTTCAGCGAATCCAATACCGGTTTCAGTAGCCGCGTATTGTCATATACGGAAATTATGACGGATGCTTTGAACTTCATTCGTTAGAATTTTATACTTAAAATGCCTTTCAGCCAGTTCAACAATTGATTTCGGTCATCGGGTGTAGCCATGTCAATGGAACCGATGCAACAAAATTTCAAATCGTTTCCGGATTGAAATGTGCGCATTTTTCTTTTCAAATAACTTTTACCGCGGTTGACCGGTTTCATGTACAACAAATGTTCAGACGACGGTTTTACGACCGCTTTATCTGAATCCAACATCAGCAAATAATATATTTCGTGGGTGTTAAACTGCTTTCCACTACGGAATTTATGTGAAATATTCGAAACAAAGTGATCCGGATTTTTTAAGAAATAATCGGCTATCACACTTTTTTTAAGCGGATGCGGCATGTGATCCAGGTGAAAATACCTCCATTTTTTTCTATATTTTCGCGCTCCCATTATCATTCCATCCTTGAATCCTACCGGTTTATGCCCGTTTTTCATCGGTTTAATCAACCACAGCAACCTGTCCGCGAAAAGATTTCGCCAGTTTCCGTAGGCCACAATTTTATCTCCATCATACCAGTCGGTTATTTGCAAAGGACGAACGAGGAAAAAATCGTCGTTGAAATAGACATAATTTTCACTCAAATCCGGAATTCTGTAAATGCAGGTTTCAACTGCCCGGCTGTTGAAAACGGGCAAATACTCTTCATACCCTCTGAAAATAACTTTGTGATCCACTATCTCCACCGGAATTTTATTTTCGGGGAAATTATTTTGAATAAAAGCGTCTAATCGGGGATTTTGCTCATCAGTAACAATGAATATTTTACGTACGAAAGGTGCAAACCGCAATACGGAGGCAACACAGTAGAAAATCTCTCCTTCCGAACGGTAGCGCGTAGGTCCGGCAATATCGTCGGAAGACTGAGCCTGCGGACTGAGATAAGGTTGAATCCTTTTCTTGTGCATCGGATCATTTCCGTCAACCCAGGATATTACAACATCGATTTCTGCCTCCCTACCTCCTGAAGGAGGAGTTTTGGTATGATTAGTCATCTATTAATAAATATCAAAAATAACAATAATTTCTTTGTTGTACTCCTTGTGGTTCCCACCTTTGAGCCTGTCCCGTTCCGAAAGTTATTCGTAACGGGAGGGTAACGGGGCTTTATTCTCTCACTTCCCACGCTTTTATCCAGTCCACTTCCAGTTTTCCGGGTGCGGGTTCTGTTTTTGCGGGAATGAATGAATTGATACCGACGTACAACACTTCCTGTGGCACATTTTCGGTGGTGCGATACACTTCGAGGTTGTTCACATACCACACCAGCGCACGGGGCGTCCACTCCAGCGTGTAGATGTAAAACTGCGATTCCGGAATTCCATTTATGGTCAATCCATCCATTTTATGCTGGTTGGCATTCCCCATCGTTATGTTGTTTCCATCGAAATGGAAAATGTTGATGTGCGGCAGTTTCTTCTCTCCGCTCAGCCACAACGCATGGTGTATGGAACCGCTGCAACGTATTTTGGCACTGAAAACACCGTATTTTTGCCGGAAAGCAGCCGAAGTTTGTATTACATCCGAGGCGTATTCATACTGTTTTTCCACAAAGCCTTTCTGCACATCCCAGGCAAGCGATCGGGATGGCAATTCTACGGTATGAATGGTGAGAATTCCGTCCGAAGTACTCACATTCCGCCCGTTGTTATTTGCCTGAAGCTCATTTACGTACGAGTAATTGCCTACCAGGCGGGGATTGCCGGAATGAAATCCGGCCGACCAGCGCGATTCTTCGGGTCTGTTCCAGTCGAATCGTTCGTTGAAAGTGAGTCTTACGCGGCTGTATTTTCTGAAAAGCGATGATTTGTTTCGCCTGGCAGGAGTAGCAGGCTGCCCGCCCGTCAGTTCGCGGTAACGTTGCTCCATCCGGTATTCATGCGTGGTCTCCCAGCGGTCAGGATTAGCCCAGAAAGCGTTTGCCTGTTGAAAATCTGGTTCCGAGATCTTTTTCTTCAGTTCCTCAAACTCGCGTACAGCCAGCGAGTCGTGGTATTGTGTGTAATTTTTATATTCTTTCGATTGTTCGAAGGCTTTTAGTTTATCTATTTTGGCCGAAACTTCCAGAATAGAGAGATTTTTCAGGTTCAGTGATTCGGGGTTGGATTTGAAACTCAAATACTGATTGAGTAAATCAGAATTCTTAGTTTCATAATACAACCTGATATTCGGGTCGTTCAGCAGTTTTTCATACTGCCGCATGATTCGATTCTCATCCGTATCTTTGTATTTTCTGGTGCGGTAAAGTTCTTTTTTTTGCCTGAAATCAGCTGAATTTACCAGTTCTTCCAGGCGTGCTTTGTCCTGCATATCGCCCGCAGAGTAGTCCTGTTCATCACTTCCAGCAGTAGTTTGAACAGACTCAATCTTTTTTTCGAATGCAGTAGTGGATTGCACCACCCCGAGAAGTCTTTTCCAGAATAAATTCATTTTATTAATAGATTAAAGAATAAAGAATATTCAGAAAACTGAAAACTGAAAACTGAAAACTGAAAGCTGAAAACTGAAAATAGAACACAGAACACAGAATGCAGACTGATAGAGATAAAAAACGTGAGACCTGAAACATTAAAGCTTATGTGAGTTTTTTTCTATCCATTTAAAGCATTCTTCCGGGGAGTTAACGAAAACCGGCTTATAAGATTCCTCCCGGGGAATAAAGGCACCTGATTTCATCTGCTCGGATAGCTGAATCAAACTATCATAGAATCCATTTATATTCAGGCAAATAAGCGGTTTTTTGTGCTCTCCTACCGAACCGGATGCAATTACGTCGAACATTTCGTCCAGCGTGCCGTAGCCTCCGGGAAGCACCACAAACAGATCCGATTCCTGTTTCAGAAGTTTCTTCCGCTCACCCATATCAGCAGTAATAATTAGCTGAGTGGGCAGTTTGCTCAACCGATTCGAACGGATAATGATTTCAGGAATGACTCCGATTATTTCGCCCTGTTTTTGGGCTGCTCCTTCGGCTACCGCATCCATCAAACCACCGGTAGCGCCTCCATACACCAAGGTATGCCCTTTTTCGGCTATTCTGCGGCCAAATTGGGCGGCAAGCTGCTTGTATGACGCATCAATACTGTTGGCGGAGGAACAAAAAACACAGATTTTCATTTTTTCAATACATGTAAAACGTTAAAAAACAGAATGTAGTATAAACAATAGGGCGATAAACTAAAAAAAATTGAATATCAGCTGAAGCCGGATATTCAATTTTTTCAGGGATTTAGTTATCCGTTCAAACCGCTTGAAAACGGTTGATTGGTTTATGCGTCGATATTGGCATAAGCTGCATTATGCTCGATAAACTGACGACGTGGAGCCACATCATCGCCCATGAGCATAGAGAAAACGTGGTCGGCAGTGGCTGCATTTTCTATGGTAACCTGGCGCAAAGTCCTGTTATCGGGGTTCATTGTAGTGTCCCACAATTGATTTTCATTCATTTCACCCAACCCTTTGTAGCGCTGTAGATGAATGGCTGCTTCATTTCCTCCTCCGTATTTTTCGATAAACGCCAGACGTTGTTGTTCGGTCCAGCAGTATTCTTCCACTTTGCCTTTTTTACACAGATAAAGCGGTGGTGTGGCAATGAAAAGAAAACCCTGTTCGATTACTTCTTTCATGTGGCGGAAGAAGAATGTCATGAGCAAAGTGGCAATGTGAGCTCCGTCTACGTCGGCATCTGTCATAATGATGACTTTATGATAACGCAGTTTGCTTAAATTCAATGCTTTACTATCCTCCTCAGTGCCGATAAATACTCCAAGAGCTGTATAAATGTTTTTTATTTCTTCACTTTCCAGTACTTTATGAGGCATGGCTTTTTCTACATTCAATATTTTTCCCCGTAAAGGTAAAATGGCCTGAAATTCGCGGCTGCGACCCTGTTTGGCTGTTCCGCCGGCAGAGTCTCCTTCGACCAGGAATAACTCGCACTTTGCAGGGTCTTTGCTCGAGCAATCGGCCAGTTTTCCGGGAAGTCCTCCTCCTGAAAGCGGAGATTTACGTTGAACCAGTTCACGGGCTTTACGGGCAGCATGACGGGCTGTTGCAGCCAATACCACTTTATCAACAATGGTACGTGCATCTTTCGGATTTTCTTCCAGGTAGTTTCCAAGGGCTTCACTTACTGCCATCTCTACCGATCCCATCACTTCGGAATTCCCAAGTTTGGTTTTGGTTTGTCCTTCAAACTGCGGTTCAGCCACTTTAATGGATATGACAGCTGTCAGTCCTTCGCGAAAGTCATCACCGCTGATTTCGATTTTGGCTTTCTCCATTTTCTCTAGTAATTTATTATCTTCGGCATATTTTTTCAGCGTACGGGTCAGTCCGCGACGAAAACCTGCCAGGTGAGTACCTCCTTCAATGGTGTTGATGTTGTTCACATACGAGTGGATATTTTCATTGTAGGAAGTATTGTAGAGCATGGCTATTTCTACCGGTGTGCCGTTTTTCTCGGTAGAAATATGAATGACCTTCTCTATCAGATTTTCGCGGCTCTCATCGATGTAGGCTACAAATTCTTTCAGTCCTTCTTTGGAGAAAAAGGTTTCCTTAACATAATTCCCGTTTTCGTCTTTTTCGCGTTTATCAGTGAGAATCAGCGTAATGCCCGCATTGAGATATGCCAGTTCACGCAATCGGTTAGCAAGCACATCGTACTTATAAACAGATTCGATAAAAATCGAAGAGTCGGGCATGAAGGTAACCTGAGTGCCCTGTTCTTCGGTATCTCCAACAAGTTTTACGTCGAACTGCGGATGACCACAGGAGTATTCCTGCACATACATTTTCTTATTGCGGGCCACTTCCACCCGCATGAATGAGCTAAGTGCATTCACACAAGATACTCCCACACCGTGCAATCCACCGGAAACTTTGTAACTTCCTTTGTCGAACTTTCCGCCTGCGTGAAGTACAGTCATAACCACTTCGAGTGCCGATCTGCCTTCTTTTTCGTGAATATCCACGGGTATTCCGCGTCCGTTGTCCGACACGGTAACCGAATTGTCTTCATTTATCGTTACTTTGATTAAGTCGCAATATCCGGCAAGGGCTTCGTCAATGGAATTATCCACCACCTCGTAAACCAGGTGATGCAGCCCTTTTACACCTATATCGCCAATGTACATGGCGGGACGTTTTCTTACTGCTTCTAAGCCTTCAAGTACCTGAATACTACTGGCTCCGTAATGATCACCAGATTCATTAATTTGTTCTTCTGTCATTTTATATCTCTCTTATTTTCAGAATATTAAATCATATTCTATCAATCGGTTTATGGTGGGTTTTCTAACCCAAAAAACATACAAATATACGAAAAAAATCTGATTCTACGAATAAACCTCATGACAAATTTAACTAAAAAAAAAGGACAAATGTATAGTATATCTTTTGGGAATTGTCACAAAAAAAATCGTTGCAGGTTTGAATTGCAACGAAATTGTAACTATCTCACATTGAGCACTTATTCCAATTCCAGCAGGTTATCATCCGCTTCGCCTATTTGTTTGAGTTCCGGCATGGCGCTGCCCGCTATTCCCTGAATGGAACCAATAAAATGATTGGTATTCAGGAGCACTTTCTCCAGTTGTTTTTCACGCTGTTTCCAGATGCGCTCCATCATGCTTCTTTCGCGGGTGTAACTATTCTGCAGTTCGCCGAAACCTTCAATAATGGCTCCGAGCTGCAGGCGAAATTCCTGACTCATGAGGTAGTCGTAGAGCATCTGCATCTTTTCTCCTTTGTTGGTTTGCGATTCGTACGCTTCACTTATTTTCAGAATGCTGTCGCGCAGCACAATTATAAGTCCTTTCAGATCGACATACGAGCAAATCCATACTCCGTCAATTTGTCCGATTCGCTCTATCCCCTCGGGCATTGCTTCAGTCACAATCACACACACATTGGCTTTGACGAGTACAGCATCAGACTTCAGCTTACTCACCCAATCCATACTGAACGACTTTGTTCGTTTACTTTCATAGAGAATGATTCCGGCCGTACTTCCTATTCGGTTTTTAACGGTATGAATTACATCTGCGCCTCTTACACCTTTTGCAACTTCGGATATATCGTCGATTGGAAACATGATTCGCAGCATTTCTTCCAGTGCGAGTTCCTGCACTTCGCCCTGAAGTTGCATGGATCCCTGCTCCGATTTACGGCGCATCTCTTCGATGAGTTTTTTTTGGTCTTCCAGTTTCTTTTCGTACTCCTTTATTTGCATACTATATTCTTCATCTTTCACCGCGGCTTTTTCCATTTCCTCTTTCCGGAGCTGTACTTTCAGCGCTTCACGCTCATGGAGAAGCTGGCGCTGAAGCTGAAGCTCCATTTCGGCTTCCTTTTCTTTCAGTTGTTTTTCTTTTTGCAAAAAATCCAGTTCCCGTTGCCGGGCTAGTTTCAGTTTTTCTTCCTTTTCTCTGTCGGAGTCTTCCAGAATTCTGATTTTATTTTCGAAATCACTTGAAAGCGATTTTCTGATTTCTTCCCGTTGTTGCTCCTGTTGTTTCTGCAATTCGGCTTTCAGATGAGCTTCAAAAGTTGCTTTTTGTTTTTCCAAACCGGCATTCAACTCTTTTTCTTTCTTCTGGAAGGCAGCTTCTTTTTGCTGATAATCTTTTTCCAGTTGCTCGTTGTGTTGCATCATTTGCTGGCGAAGTTGCTGTTTTTCTTTTTCAATCACGTTGTTTACCTCGTCTTTCAAGGCAGCTTCCAACGGAAATTCAAATCCGCAGTTCGGACATTTTATTTTTGTTGTATTCATGGTTATAAAGTTCTTATCCTCATTGAGCAAGGATTTTTGGAGTGCAATTTCAGTTTTTCGGGATTTGTAAAAAAAAGTATTTTTTTGTGAGCTAAATCAGCTCATAAGGTAGTTCTGATTCTGTTTAGTGTACATCGCTTTCCTTCTTGCATCAATAATCATGGCTGCTGTGATTTCGATACCAAACAGGGAACTTTCGATTGTTAAATCGTAGTCTTTGAGGTTGGCCCATTCGCGCCGGGTATAATGCTTATTGTAATTAATCCGTTCTTTATCTTTCTTTTCCATCTCTTTTTCGGCATCTTCGGGATCCACTCCGTAGTCTGTAATCACCCGGTTGAGCCTGAAGGCATCATCAGCATGAACAAACACATTGAAGCAGTCGGGATGACCTTTGAGAATATAATCGGCACAACGGCCTACTATTACACACGAATCTTTGGCTGCAATATCGCGGATTACCTTGGTCTGAACCATAAAAAGCATATCCTGAGTCGGAATTGCCTGATTGACATAGGCGTAGTTTTGTTTATACAGTTTATAAAGTAATCCGTTGGTGAGTTTTTGCTCGTGTGCTTTCACATATTCGGGCGTGAAACCGCCTGCTTCAGCCGTCAGATCAATAAGTTTACTGTCGTAGAAAGCAATTCCGAGTTTTTGGGCTATGAGTTCACCTACTGCATGTCCGGCGCTTCCATACTGACGCGAAATGGTAATAACAAAATTTCCGGTAGTCATATAAGGCTCAGATACAAACTCCCGGGCGGCTTTTGATGGTTCGATTAGCGAATCGACAAACCGGAAGTTTCTTTGGTAAAACTGAACTATAAATCCTACAAGAAGTGCCGAGGCAACAGTGCCCTCACGAACTCCGTACAAACCTCCGGTGAGAATGAGTGTGCTTATTAAAGCTATTGCTACCAGCAGTGAATCGAAAATAATTTTAGTAATCCCGAACTCTTTTTTGAAACTTTCGGCAACGGCTATCACCAATCCGTCGCCCGGCAGGATACTCACATTGGCTTTTACCTGAAGAAAAACACCAAACGCAATGATAAAGCAGCTCACAAGGCAAAATATCCACTGCATAATATAACCGGATGGGATAAATGAAGCCGTGAAAAGCAAATTAATATCGATGAACCATCCGAAAAGTATCAGAACGGGAATTTGTAAAAGATGAAATAACTTAAAATTCTTTTTGAGCAAAAATACCTGAATTACAACAAAAATGATATTAAGCAGAATAGTAAAGGTTCCGACAGATATGGTCGTAAATTTTATATTGTAAACATAGGGCACTGACGAAATCGGTGTTGTTCCCAAATCGGATCGAATGGAAAGTGCCACTCCGAATGCCAGAATAAAAACGCCCAGGAGCAGTATTAATAAGCGAATTGCCAGATTTTCAGTTTTCATTTAGTGTACATGTCTTAAAAATACAAAGCTACA
>JAGPGR010000108.1 GCA_018055865.1 Paludibacteraceae bacterium
ATATAAGCTGAAATGGAGTTTCAACATAAGCCACATCAGGAGCTGAAGCCGTAAATTCCACATTTTCCTGGGCATTTACGTTCCATCCGGCTATTATTGCCAATACTGATACTATGAATAATACTCTTTTCATTTATTTGCTGCGTGGTAATTCGACTAAGTCGTTATTTATTATTATTTTTTTCAATAATTTGAAAATAACTACCATATAACTTTCAATAATTACCAATCTTTTTCTGTTTTTCTAACTGATCTTTTCTGAGCGTTTTTTGCTTTTTCCTGTGTATCCTGTTCGTCTTGCCGGAGTGCTTCTAATATCTGCTGAGCATTCTCTTTCGACATTTGAGGTTGCTGTGGCTGAGGTTGTTCCTGTTTACTATCCGGATTATTCTTCGGTTCCTGCTTTTCCTGTTTCTGGTTTTGGTTTTGATCTTTATCGTTGCCATTCCCGTTTTGATTCTGATTTTGTTGCTGTTTTTTCAGTTGCGACTGAGCGTAGGCCAGGTTGTAGCGTGTTTCGTTGTCTTTCGGATTACTTTTCAGAGCCATTTTATAAGCCGAAATTGCTTCCTGTAATTTTCCGCCCGACATGAATGTATTTCCCAGATTATGAAAATCGTAGGCTGTCTTTTGCTTGTCGGATGCTGCCAGCGGCACTGCATTTTGGTACTGTTCCAGGGCTTTATCGTACTTTCCCTGCCGGAAAAGTGCATTGCCGAGGTTGTAGTTTGCTTCGAAAGATTTACTGTTTTTTTGGAGTGCTTTGCGGTATTCTATTTCGGCTTCGGTATATTTTTTATCTTTATAAAGCTTGTTTCCGGCGCGTATATCATCACTTTCCTGTTGAGCCAGTCCTGCCAAAGGAATAAAAGCCACTGCAAAAACTATGTATTTAATGAATTTCATCTGATATCAAAAAACTTAATTCGACTTAACCATTTATTTTTTCTGGAAAAAATAAAGAACTCAATTATTAACAGAATCAATGCAATGATGGCAAACGACTGGAATTGTTCGTTGTATTGCGAAAATACCTTCTCTTCCAAATCGGCAGTTGCCAACGTATCAAGCTGTTTGCTGATATTTTTCAGAGCTGCGTCGGAATTATCAACCCGCACGTACAGTCCGCCGCCAGCCTGGGCTATGCTTGCACACATTTGTTCGTTGAGCATGGATACCACCACATTGCCGTCCCGGTCTTTCTTGAAGCTAACCGTTCCGCCAATGGGAATCGGGCCGCCTTCAGCTGTACCCATTCCCACCACGTACACTTTTATTCCGTTGTCTGCGGCCAGTTTGGCAGCTGCTACAGCATCATCCTCGTGATTTTCGCCGTCGGTCAATACGATTATTGCCCTTCCGCCTTTCTGTTTTTTTTCTCCAAATGATCTGATAGCCAAATCAATAGCCGACCCGATAGAGGTTCCCTGCACCGGAACCATGTTTGTATTGATGGTAGAAAGAAACATTTTTGCTGCCATATAATCGGTCGTGATGGGCAGTTGTACATAGGCATTTCCGGCAAAAACAATCAATCCTATTTTATCATCCTTCATTCTGTCTATCAGCTGCGAGAGAATCTGTTGCGCTTTCTGCAGCCGGCTGGGCTGAACATCCTGTGCGAGCATTGAATTGGAAACATCAAGTGCTATCATTACCTCTATTCCTTTTTTCTTCACATTTTCTTCCCTGGTACCAAACTGTGGCTGCGCCAAAACCAGTACAAGCAGAAGCAGCGCCAGTAATTGCAAGTAAAACTTAATCTGAGGACGTACGTATGAAACATTAGGCATCAGAGGATCCAGCGTATCCGGATTGCCCCAGGCTTTCGTATTCTTTTTTCTCAAAAATTGAGAACGAATAAAAAACCCTACCAACAGCAATACTGGTATGATTAAAAATAAATATTCCGGATGTGCAAATCTAAACATATCTCAAAACAAACTATTTGAACAAAACTAATTAACCAAAACACAAATACATCATAACTAAAGCTAATGCAATGTCCTCATCCACGTATTTTTTAGCAGGTTTTCGGCAAAAAGCAGCAAGAATGCCAGCAAAGCAAAAACAAAATACATTTCACTTTTATTGCTGAATTCTTTCACGCTGATTTTTGTTTTCTCCAGTTGGTCAATTTCCTGATAGATAGCTCTTAACTTGGCATTATTAGTGGCCCTGAAATACTGTCCGCCAGTCATTTCGGCAATATCCTGCAATGTTTTCTCATCAAATTCCGATTCCACCTGCTGATATCGGACTCCAAACGGAGTTTGTACTGGCATATTGATAGTACCATGAGAACCAACACCAATGGCATACACACGAATTCCGAATGTTTTTGCTATTTCGGCAGCTGTAATAGGAGCTATATCTCCCTGATTATTAGATCCATCGGTAAGCAGAATAATCACTTTGGACTTTGCTTTACTGTCTTTGATACGGCTCACAGCATTGGCCAGACCAAGTCCAATGGCTGTTCCGTCGTTAATCAATCCGTATTTTACTCCTGAGAAAAGATTAATCAGTACCGAATGATCAATGGTCAGCGGACATTGGGTAAAACTTTCTGCAGCAAAAACCACCAACCCAATGTTGTCGTTCGGACGTGTCTGAATAAAATCGATTGCCACATCTTTGGCTGCTTCGAGTCTGCTCGGGCGGAGGTCTTCGGCCTGCATCGTGCCCGAAACATCAAGCGCCATTATGATGTCAATGCCTTCCTTGTCTTCAGTGCGCCAATTGTTGGACGATTGCGGGCGGGCAATGGCCAAAATCATAAGCGCTACAGCCAATACCCGGAGAATAAAAGTGAGATGCCTGAATTTCATCCGCAGCGTTTTAGGATTTCCCTTCAGCTTGCTGACAGTAGAAATCTGCATGCTGGCATCCGCTTTCCGAAGCTCCCACACGTACCAAAAGATAACGGGAAGCAAAAGCAACAACAAAAACAGATATTCAGGATTTTTAAATGCCATTTTTTATTTTAAACTTCGTTTGAAAATTGTTAATTGAGCAGTGAGCAGTGAGCAATCAGCAATAACAATCAATAATTATTTTTCGATACTCAGAACTCAGAACTTCATTTAGTCTTTATTTTTTTTATTTCTTCGGTCACTTTATCAGTTGGTTTAAATTCTTCTACTTTGGTCTGATTCACAAACAGATAGGCGTTCATCAGACTCATCTCGTTGTCGTTGGGTGCAGGATTCCATTTTGCAAATTTCACCAGATCTGCCAGAGTAAGTATCTGACGAAGCGCACCATAAGCACCTGATTTATCCACTTTCAGAAATTCAGTATGACTTAGAATTTCGCCCGAAGTCATTTCCATGCTGTTGATATTAAACATTCTTTCGATGTAAAGCCGCACTGTATCAGTAAGTTCGGTGTGATATTCTTTAAATCTTCCTTTTTGCCAAAGTTTTTCTTCTCTGATTTTATCCAGCCGCTGCAATGCTTCGATATAAGGCGGAATAATTACTTTGCGGGTTTCGGTTTTAAGAATCGGTTTCCGCATTACAAATTTCCGAATCAACATGTAAAGTACTACCGCCAAAGCAATCAGCAGAAAAATGAGCAACATACGCTGCATGAAAGCTTTCCAGTTGAATTTGGGTTTATAAACCGGTTTTATATCAGCCAGCGTATTGGAGGCAGTATCGATTACAAAAGGCTGGATTACTTTCAGCGAAAGAGAATTAGACCACGAAGTATCACTGCCTGAGACGTAGGGAAAGGGTGGCACGTAAATTAATGAATCTTCAAATGAAGTTACTACATATTTTACATTCACCTGCACCTTATCGTCGGAAAAGTTGACCGTATCGAGTTTTGCCTGCTGAACAATTTCCAGATTTCCTACAATTGTATCCGAGAAAACGGGCAGTCGAACCATTTGACCTTTATTCTGAACAACTTCAAAAGTAAGTGCAGTCTGTTCGCCAATCCAGATTTGAGTGGAATCCATCCTTGCTTTCACAGAAACAGGTTGTGCAGAAATGCTTTCCCCACACATCAAAATCAGGAAAATGAAGCAAAAACGAAAGAAATTATTCATTTTATTTAGTACTGTATTCGGTTCTACTATAAAAAAATCTGATCCCGATAGTAATCAGGAGAGTTCTGCTATAAACTATAAACTATAAACTTCCTCACCCTCTCAACTTGAAAAGCTTCATCAAAGCACGTACATAATCATCGCTCGTACTCATCGTTACCGAATCGACGCCCGATTGTTTGAACGTTTTCTGCAGCGCAAGCTGCCTTTCGTTCCACTTGTGTTTATACGATGTGCGAAGTCGTTTATCGGAAGTATCCACCCATATTCGTTCGCCGGTTTCGGCATCTTTCACTTTGATGAGTCCCACATCAGGCAATTCAGCCTCGCGAATGTCGTACACCTGCATGGCTGCAATGTCGTGTTTATTATTGGCAATTGTAAGCGTTCGTTCAAATCCGGAATCAATAAAATCGGAAATGATAAACGCAGTCGAACGTTTTTTGATAGCGTTTGTAAAATATTTCAACGCTTCGCCAATGTTGGTCTGATTACTTACAGGTTCGAATACCAGCAATTCACGAATTATATGCAATACGTGTTTTTTCCCCTTTTTGGGAGGAATGAATTTTTCTATTTTATCCGAAAAGAATATTGCCCCTACTTTATCGTTGTTTTGAATGGTTGAAAAAGCAAGTGTTGCGGAAACTTCTGTGATGATTCCTTTTTTGTACTGATTTGTAGTTCCGAAATCAAGGCTTCCTGAAACATCCACCAAAAGCATAACAGTGAGTTCACGTTCTTCTTCGAATACTTTTATATACGGACGACCAAAGCGGGCTGTTACATTCCAGTCAATCGAACGCACATCATCACCATATTGATATTCACGCACTTCCGAAAAAGTCATACCTCGTCCTTTGAAAGCGGTATGATACTGACCGGCAAAGATATTTTGCGACAGTCCGCGTGTTTTTATCTCTATTTTCCTGACTTTTTTGAGTAACTCGTTGGTTTCCATTATTCAGTAGTGAGCATTGAGCGGTGAGCAGTAAGCAGTGAGTAAATATTACTGAAAACTGAAAACTGCCAACTGCTGACAATTAAGGTACTTCTACCTGATTCAAAATATCGGTTATGATTTCTTCGGAGGTCAGACTGTTTGCTTCGGCCTCATAACTCAATCCGATACGGTGACGCAGCACATCGTAGCAAACGGCACGCACATCTTCGGGAATTACATACCCGCGGCGTTTGATAAATGCATAGGCTCTCGAAGCCAGCGCCAGATTGATGGAAGCACGCGGCGAAGCACCAAACGAAATCATGTCTTTCAAATCATCCAGCTTGTAATCCTGCGGATAGCGGGTGGCAAATACTATGTCGATAATGTATTTCTCTATTTTTTCGTCAATATATACCTGACGCACCACATCTCTTGCTTCTATAATGTCGCGGGGCGAAATGACAGCATCCACCCGGGGTTGCTCCTTGGCCAGATTCTGACGAATAATCAGTTTTTCTTCTTCCTTTTTCGGATAATCAATCACTACTTTCAGCATGAAACGGTCAACCTGCGCTTCGGGAAGCGGATAAGTACCTTCCTGTTCGATTGGATTCTGAGTAGCCAGTACCATAAACGGTTCGTCCAGCGGATAGGTTTTGTCGCCTATCGTCACCTGCCGTTCCTGCATGGCTTCCAGCAGCGCGCTTTGCACTTTAGCCGGAGCACGGTTAATTTCGTCGGCGAGGATAAAATTGGCAAAGACCGGCCCTTTCCGAATGTGAAAATCTTCATTCTTCTGGCTGTAAATCATTGTACCAATCACATCGGCCGGCAACAAGTCAGGAGTAAACTGAATGCGACTGAAATCAGCTTTAATAAGATCGGACAATGTTTTGATTGCCAAAGTTTTAGCCAAACCCGGAACACCTTCGAGCAGGATGTGTCCGTTGGAAAGCAAAGCAATGAGGAGAGATTCAACCAAATGCTTCTGTCCTACTATTACCTTATCCATACCCATGGTAATAGAATCAACAAACGCACTCTGACGTTCAATTCGTTCGTTAAGTTCTTTTATATCAACCATTTCTAATTAAATATTTTAATGAAAAGTTATTTTTTAATCGGGAAACAAAGATACAATTAATTCAAATGTTAAATCACTCCTTTAATAACTATTAACCTCAATTTAAACAATGTAAACAATGATTTTCATTGATAAAGACTTATTGTAAAACTATGTGTGGGTAATAACATTTTTCATTAAAAAATATTTGAGTCCACTCCGAAAACCACTTGTTTTGATTTTCTGACTTTTTCTTCCCTTTAGCTATAAGGTGAAAAATCTGAAAATCAGCATTCTACGAAAGTCCCCTTCAGGGAATTTAGGGGTAAAAGACAAAAATATGACTTCTCGGAGTGGACTCATATTTGAAAATTTGACTGATAAAAAGCATCAGCATCGAAAAAATAAAGTAACCAACCGGCGGTTACATTTCTATCCTTTCGTACTGGTTTTGTTTTGGAGAGTGTGTATTGTGGCTTAATCGAAATTAATGAAAAATAAATTCAGGAGAATCTAATCCG
>JAGPGR010000109.1 GCA_018055865.1 Paludibacteraceae bacterium
GCAAAATATAGTTTCTTATTTGCTATTACACCGGTTCCGTTTGTTACAGCTTCGTATCCATCGGGATTTACGCAGGGCAGTATTACCAGTTTTACTTTTGAAAGAAGGTCTATAATCGTGGTATCGCCTTTTTCGTATTCCGAGACCAGTTCCGAAGCAAATTTGAGCATAAATTGCGGGTTGGCAACTTCGCGTGCATGCACTCCGGCTGTAAAAGTGACTGTTTTTGATCCATTCCCAATTTCCAGACAATATATCGGCCTTCCATCTTCCGATGTTATTGATGCAGTGTATGCTTTTACTGCTGATGACGCAGCCAGTTTGCTGATAATTTCATCAAATTCGGAATACCTGATTTGTTTGCTGATATCAACGCCGATAGGCTCCCATTTTGCTGAATCAGTATCAACGGGATTCCATCGAATCAGACAAGTTTGCAAAAAATCCGTGAATGACATCCCTTTGGCATATTCTTTTTTTATGCCTGAATAAAACGCAGAATCGTTGTTGTGCACAGAAATTTCCTGACCGTTTAATGCTATTGTAAAAGCAAAAAACAAAATGGAAAATAGAATGACTCTCTTGAAAGAGAAATTTTGTCCATCCATTTTTTTATGTCTCCGGTTTTTTTATCGAAGTCATCTTGACTTTTTTTAAAACATTAGAAAACATAGAATAATTTATCATAAAGCAAAGTTACATATTTTCACTTGACCGAAAGGGGAAGGCAGTTAATTTTTTATTGTGATTGTAAAATCAAATTTTTCTCAAAAATAGCCTTTCTAAGAAGATAATTATTCCCAAATCGTAAAAAGTTTTTCTCAATTCGTAAAAAAATGTTGTTTTTAACGATTAAAACGAATAAATTTGTAGAATTAAACGGAAGTATATGTTAAATCTGTTTTTCTCGTCCATGCCGATGTTTGTCTGTCTGTTTTGGGTAATTCTTTTGCTCATTGACAGGCAGCAGTTGAACCGCTCAAAACAGTTTCTTGTACTCTTTTTGAGTGTATCGGTTATTAACTATTTTTCTCATGCTGTTTTCTTTAATCACCACTACCAGCTTTACACGGTTCTGGACAGCATCTGGTGCTTTACTTCTCTGGCAGTATATCCAATGTACTACATCTATATCCGACTGCTCACTCAGGATGCCCGTTTCGAGTGGAAATGGAGCTGGGTGCTCATACCGGCATTAATTGTGGCTATATTCTCGGGTGTAACGTATATACTTATGTCGCCTGCAGAAGTGAAAACTTTTGTAATGGGTAGGCTCTATTTCGAACCGGGATATGAACCGCCTTATTCGCCGTTGGTTCGTTTACAGATTTTACGGCTGTCAGTGTTAAAGGTCGTTTTTATTCTGCAGGTTATCGTGGTTGTCATTGCAGGGCTCAGACATATATTCACCTACAATGCTAAAATTAACAATTTTTACTCAAATACCGGCGGTAAGGATTTAACCCCCATTAAGTGGTTGCTGGTAGTCTTTATTTTTGCATCAGTTATTTCAGTGTTGTCTTCGGGAGTCGGGAAAGCCTATTTTATAAGCCATCCCTGGATGTTGATCATTCCTTCTCTCACGCATTCGTTGTTCCTTTTTGGTGTGGGGTATGCAGGATACAAACAACACTTTACTATCGAACATTTTCAGCAGGATTTGAATCAACAGGAATTACAACCGGAGAAAGAAACGGCTGCTGTTCACGAGCTAAAAAATTTTGCTGAATATCGTAGCTTAATGTTTGATTTGCTTGATAATAAGGAGATTTACACCAATCATGACTTACGGATAACCGACGTGGCAAAAATGCTTAATACGAATCGTAGCTATGCTTCCAGACTGTTGAATGACATGTTTAACACCAATTTTGCCGATTTGATCAACAGATATCGCATCAATAAGGCGGTAGAATTGATTAAATCCTCCGTTGACGATGAATTATCTGCGGATGATGTGGCGACGATGTCCGGATTTGCAAGTGTAAGTAGCTTTTATCGTTCATTCAAAAAAGAAACCGGATTGACTCCCGGTGATTATAAAAAGAACGGGAAAGAACCAGATTCCCTGTGACGAAAATTCCTGCGTTGATTTTGACCTGATTTTTTTAAAAATACATGAATTTTCCTTTTTATCCTTGTGATGAAAATTTACGTTAAACCATTTTCTCATTCATTTGTTTAAGCTATAAATGCAGAAAGTTATGAAAATAAAAATATTGTTTTTTTTCCTGATGTTGTTTTCAGCGTCCGTTTTTGCCGGTAAACCTGCCAAAATTGTAATTCTTCATACCAATGATACTCACAGTCAGGTAGAACCTATTGAAAGTAGTGATATGGGAGGATATGCCCGCCGCATGGGCATGATAGAAAAAATCCGCTCGGAAGAAAAGAATGTGTTGCTATTTGATGCCGGTGATTTTTTGCAGGGAACGCCTTACTTTAATTTTTACGGCGGCAGGGTGGAAGCCAAAGCGCTCGAAATGATGGGTTACGATGCTGTAACTTTTGGGAATCATGAGTTCGACAATGGGATGGATTCGTTGGCTTTAGTGCTGAGAGAGGTTCATCTGCCTGTTGTAAATGCCAATTATGATTTTCAGCAAACGCCGCTCATGCCATTTATTCAGCCATATAAAATCATCAGAAAAGGCGGGTTGAAAATTGGTGTATTCGGCATTGGGGTGAATCTTAAGGGATTGGCATTCCAGAAAAATTTTGCCGGATTGATGCTGAAAGAGCCCATTGAATCGGCTTTGCAAACTTCCGATTACCTGCGTAATTCATTGAAATGCGACCTCGTAATCTGCCTCTCGCATCTGGGCGTGAGCAGCCTCGACAGTAAGCCCACTGATTATGATCTGGCTGCAGTATCGCGGAATATCGATGTAATTATCGGCGGGCACTCGCACAAAATGCTGGTTAATGAAACTGCTGTAAATGCCGGCGGAAAATCAGTAATCATTGCTCAAATGGGTAAAAGCGGGCAGAATTTGGGCAGAATTGACCTGACTTTGGAGAAGAAACCGAAGAAATAGTCCTGTTTTCTCGTTGAAAAAAATGCTGATTAACAGAGTATCCTGCTTTTGTTATTCGCTTTTGATGCTGCCGCGTGTAACTCCCACAATCACACTCCCGGCGAGCATTGGAATTACGAAATTTATCAGCCATATTAAAATTCCCGTCAGAATAATCCCTACCTCGTTGGATGAAAACACACTGAAAATGAGTAGTGCCGCTGAGCCTCGTATAGCTGGTTCGGCGGCTGCCAGCGAAGGGGTGAACGTGATGAGCAAATACATGATCGGAATAGCCGACAAGGCTTGAAGGGCGGTTATTTCGATGTCGAAAAAGCGAAGCATCAGGTAAAACTGAAGGCAGAAAATGGCAAAACGCACCACAGAAACTCCCAGAATAACAACCAGCTTTTTGCTCTTCAGCAACGATAGTGAAATGGCTGCATTTCTGAGGTTTTCAGCCCATTTTTCAGTATTAATTTTCTTTACCAGACCGGGAAAAGCGAAATAGAGCCCAATAAAAGCAGAAAACAAAACTCCCACAACCATTAAGTAACTATCGAAATTTTTGTCGGTGTGATAGGCCGAAAAATAAACCACTCCTCCGGCTATCCCGAAAAACGTAAGTACTATATTCTGTGTCAGGCTGTTGAGAAGGCTCAGTGCTATACCTGCTGTCCTGTGGGCGGGCGAAAGATAAAGAATTCTTCCGGCAAATTCGCCAAGGCGGTTGGGGGTGATAAATCCGGTGTTTAAGCCGGCAAGAACCGATTGAAGGGATTTTTTGAAAGTCAGCGAAACGGTGTCGGAAGTAATCAGCTGCCATTTTTGGGCTTCAAGCATCCAGTTGACCGGCATAAGCATAAGAACGCAAATTAATGCTGCAATCTGCCCGAAGCCGGGCGACCGGAAAGTGCTGTTCAACTCGTTCCAATAACTGATATTTGCCAGTTTATAAATCAAAAAACCATAAGTTACCAGCAGAACCAGCCATTTTACAAGTGTAAAAATCCTATTTTTTGTCCGGCTCATTTTTAATGCGGAAAGTAAATTTCTTTTGCGAAAAATAGCTGAAAATGGTTGTGATAACAGTAATAATCATTTTGGAAGCCAGCGGCCAGAGACCCATCAAACCATTCAGAATTTTCAATCCGGTATAGTTGATTATCAGATTGACAGCCACAACAATAATGTAACGAACGAGCTGCTTGCGTCCCTTCAGGTCCGAATCGGTAAAAGTAACGTACTTCTGGAGCAGAAATCCGGTGAATAAGGTGATGGGGAATGTGATAAACAGTGCGGCAATAGGCGAACTGAGGGTAACTACACCCAAATGGAGCATCTGTTTTTGTAATACAAAATTATAAATGAATGAATACAATCCCCAGTCGAACACAATGTTGGCTGCCCCCGAAACTCCATAGCGAAAAAACTGCAGACCGAAATATCTCCGGAAAGGCGGATAGAAGAAGTCGATGATGTCGCTTATTAATTTACCTGTCAGTATGAATAATTTCCGCATTTGAAATTTGTGCTAAATAACTCAGATTTTTGGGATATTTGAATAATTTTTCCTACTTTTGTCAACGTATAAAAAAATATCAGATGCAAAGGTAATAAAAAACCAACAAGTGCAGAAAACTTAATTTTTTCATCCCTATTTCTACAAAACACAATATGCCCGACGACTATCACCAATATGACACAAGTACGAGCCAAAAAATACTTGGGACAGCATTTCCTCAAAGACCTGGATATTGCCCGTCGTATTGCAGAGAGTTTACCTCTCAGCGAGGCTTTGCCCGTTGTTGAAGTTGGTCCCGGCATGGGTGTTCTTACCCGCTTTTTACTCGAAAATCCACTCATAGATCTTACAGCCGTAGAAATTGACCACGAGTCGGTGGAATATCTTCATACGCATTACCCCTATTTGAAACTGATAGAAGGCGATTTTCTGAAAATGGATCTCACAGCCATGTTTCCCGGTCAGTTCTGTGTTATTGGCAATTTTCCCTATAATATCTCCAGTCAGATTTTTTTCAAAGTGCTCGATTATCGCCATCAAATTCCCTATGCCGCCGGCATGCTGCAGAAAGAAGTGGCCGAGCGCATTGCCTCCAAACCGGGCAAAAAAGCCTACGGAATTCTGAGCGTACTGATGCAGGCATATTATACTGTCGATTATCTTTTTACCGTTTCGGAACACGTCTTTGACCCTCCGCCCAAGGTCAAATCGGCTGTTATTCGCTTTACCCGAAACGAAGTGCAACATCTCGATTGCGACGAGAAACTCTTCCGGACGGTAGTGAAAACAGCCTTCAACCAGCGACGCAAGACCATGCGCAATTCACTGAAACCCCTGGTGCCCAAAGAAAACCTCATGTATGCCGATGCCATATTCGACAAACGACCCGAACAACTCGGTGTGGCCGAATTTGTGGAGCTGACCAACATGGTGGAAAATGCACTGAAAGAAAACAAATAACCACATTTCACCCTTCAGTGAAAACAGGCAAGGTCTTAACTATTCTAAATCCAACAATCTAACTATCAAAAAGAAACCCATTTCTTATTTGATACCAAAAGAAAGGAGAGAACAATCATGTCAGAATTAAGACTGTTTTATCACGAAGATAACAAAATAAAGATATCGAAAAGCCTCGATATTCTCCCTAAAATTGAACTGAAAAACATCATCTGGATCGACCTCAACGATGTGGCGCTGGATGTGGAAAGCCGTCTGGAGCAATTTCTGAAAATCTATATACAGGAAGACGAAGAAATTGAAGAAATAGAAATGAGCTCGCGCTACATCGAAACCGACGACGGAATAGTGGCCAACACCAATTTCATGATGGATAATTTCACGCTCGAGCCGGTTTCGTTTATTCTCAAAAACGGCATACTGGTGTCGGTTCGCGATGCCGATTTGCGCTCGTTCAACGAAACTGTGAAGAAAATCTTTGCCAGTACCCGGAGTTTCCCCACCGGATTTCACGTACTGGTGGCTCTGCTCGAAACCCGCGTGGAATATGATGCCGATACCATCGAAGATACTACCGACCTGATCACCAACCTCAGTAAAACCCTGAATACCGAAGACGATTTGGACGAAGATATACTGATAAGAATCAAGGACTTGCAGGAAAAGGTGATGGTTATCCGGCAAACCATTGTTGATAAGCAGCGCGTACTCTCCAATATGCTCAAAAGCGATCTTTTCCCCCCCGAATTGCTTCCGCGTCTCACCATGATTATCAAAGATATCAATTCGCTGTTCGAATACACCCGGTTTGGTTTCGACCGTCTGGACTACCTGCAGGATACGTTTCTCGGTCTTGTTAACCTGCAACAGAATAAAATCATCAAGATATTTACCGTGGTGTCAGTTATTTTCCTGCCGCCAACACTCATTGCCAGTATCTACGGCATGAACTTCCGGATTTTGCCCGAACTAAACTGGGCGTACGGCTATCCTTTCTCCATTACATTAATGGTGGCTTTTTCGGGTGCAGTATTGTGGTATTTCCGGCGAAAAAAGTGGCTGTAGATTTACAAAA
>JAGPGR010000110.1 GCA_018055865.1 Paludibacteraceae bacterium
GATAGCTTCAGAACATTGTTAAACAGGTTTGATTTTACTTCATCCAGTTGGAGCAGCTTCAATTTTATTGGTTTTATCGTCTTATTATTGAAGAAAATTAACAAAAACAAAAAGTCAAGATGACTTCTTTGTGTTTTTTTATAAAAAAAAACCGCCCAACCCAAGTCAGACGGTTTTTTTATTTTAAAGGATTTTTATAACAATGTATCGGGATCAAGTTTGTCTTTTTCAATATCCAGAAAGTATTTGTAAGTGCCCACTTTCAGTTCGGCACACGCATCGTAATCGCACACGATGATACCTTTCGGGTGCATTTGCAAAGCACTGATTGTCCACATGTGGTTGATTGGTTCTTCCACTGCATGACGCAGTGCACGGGCTTTGTTATGTCCGTTTACAATGATTACCACCTCTTTTGCGTCCATTACTGTGCCTACACCTACCGTAAGTGCTGTTTTGGGAACTTTATTCACGTCATTGTCGAAAAATCGAGAATTGGCAATGATGGTATCGGTGGTGAGCGTTTTCTGACGTGTGCGTGAATTGAGCGATGAAGCCGGCTCGTTGAAGGCAATGTGCCCGTCGGGACCAATTCCGCCAAGAAACAGGTCAATTCCGCCCACACGTTTCATTTTGGCTTCGTATGATGCACATTCAGCTTCGAGGTCTTCGGCAGTTCCGTTGAGAATATTCACGTTTTCGGGTTGAACATCGATATGATTGAAAAAATTGGTCCACATAAATGTGTAATAGCTTTGATCGTGATTTTGGTTTAATCCTACATATTCATCCATATTGAATGTAATGACGTGTTTGAAAGATAGCTCGCCTTGCTGATAAAGTTCAATCAGGTACTTGTAAGTGCCAAGAGGTGAAGATCCCGTAGGTAAACCAAGCACAAAGGGTTTTTCTTCTGTGGGATTTGCAGCTTTGATTTTGGATGCAATGTAGCTGGCAGCCCATTTGGAAACATTCTGATAATCAGGTTGAATAATAAGTCTCATGATTTTTCTGTTTTTACGAGTGAATAAAGTGCAAATTTACATCTTTATTTCTTATTAAAATAAAATCCAGAGGTAAAAAATAGATGTTAGAATATTTTCAAAATTCTATTATTTTTTCAAAAATCCGGTAGAATGATTTTGAAAATAAAAAAATCCTCGTATATTTGCCGTGCAATTGTTTTATACTATTAATCAAATTATTATTTATTATGTCAATCAACAAAGCAATTTTAGTAGGAAATGTGGGTAAAGACCCGGAAGTTCGTTATTTGGACAAAAATGTTGCTGTAGCTAATTTTACAATGGCTACAACTGAACGTGGTTATACCATGCAAAATGGGAATCAGGTGCCTGACCGTACGGAATGGCACAATGTAGTAGCATGGCGTGGTTTAGCTGAACTTGCCGAAAAATACATTCGGAAAGGAACTCAATTGTATGTGGAGGGAAAACTTCAGACACGTAGTTGGGAGAAAGACGGAATTAAGCGTTATACAACCGAAATCATAGCTGATACCATCCAACTGCTTGGTAAACGCCCTGACCAGGGTGAAACTCCCTCTATAACTCCTGTAGCTGCTGCTGAGAATGAAACTCCTAAAGCAGGTGAAGCACCTCTAACGGACGAAACGGACGATTTGCCTTTTTAAGAAAAAGTTAGTAAGAAAACGAGACACACAGTACTCTACTGTGTGTCTTGTTGTTTTTTAGCAGAAATGAAAACATTAAATGGTTTTTATTGTTTTTTTGTACAAATAACCCAAAAATTATATTAAAAATGGCTTTTATCAGATCGGTGCGGGGCTTCACACCCCGAATAGGCAAAGATTGTTTCCTGGCTGAAAATGCCACGGTAATTGGCGACGTGATAATGGGCGAGGGATGTAGTGTGTGGTTCAATGCCGTTTTGCGGGGCGATGTAAATTCCATCCGCATAGGCAATCACGTGAATATTCAGGATGGCTCTGTGCTGCATACACTCTACAAAAAATCAGTTGTTGAAATAGGTGATTACGTATCAGTAGGTCACAATGTAACCATTCACGGTGCTAAAATAAATAATTATGCGCTGATTGGGATGGGCGCAATTCTGCTTGATTACGCCGAAGTGGGCGAGGGAGCTATTGTTGCGGCAGGAGCTCTGGTGCTGAGCAATACAAAAATTCCACCTTACACCCTGTGGGCCGGAGTTCCGGCTAAATATGTGAAAGATGTGGAGCCGGAGCAAACCAACGAAATGAATCGAAAAATTGCACATAATTATGCCATGTATTCGGCATGGTACAAGGATGAACTGACCGAAGAAAACTGAAAATTATCCGGAATTAAATAAAAAATCAAACGCTTTTTTCGGTATCCGGACAAAGCGTTTTTTATTTTAAAGTTATTTAACGCAATAATTTCTTCCGACAAATAGTGAAAGTGAAGTATCTCACACCCTATTCCATTGAAAAATCAAGAATAAAAATGTTTATTATTCGATAAAAATATATTGAAAAACAATAAATATATTTTGTTTTACGGAAAATCTGTTTTATTTTTGCATTGTGAAAAACAATTGATTAAAAAGTAAAAAAAAAATCAACATATATGAAATTCAATTCAGCAAACGGAAGATTAGGCATCTTGTCAGTTTTAGCTATCGTCATTTATATTGTTCTGATTTTATCTTCTTTTGTTTCGGGAGTTGATGATTTCATGCTGGGATTTGAAGAAGGAATGAAAAAGGCATCAAGCATGAAGGAAAAGAATATTTCTTCAGAAAAGCCTAAAACTGTATATTTTCTGGATTTGAAGGCAGAGCCGGATTTTTCAACTTTTCCGGACAGTGTTAATAACCTGAAAGAGAATAAGCAAACAGAAATCCGCTACGATAAAGCGCAGGCACATTACGTAGAATTTACAGGCACAGGAGGTCAGGTTTTATTTTATCAGATTTCGCAGATATTGCTCTCATTGATTACTCTGGTTATTATAACACTGATTCCGTTATTTTTTATCAAACTAAACGGAAGGCTGAAAAAAGAACAGGTATTTGATCAGACTAATATCCGGTACATGCGTTGGATTGGGAGTTTACTTTTACTCTATTATCTTGTATCTTTTCTGGGAAATTGGGTGGTTTACAGTATGAATATCCAGATGTTTGAATTTGCTGATTATACGATTCAGTTTGAACAACCCGGTTTAATTTGGGTGTTGCTGGGAGTTGTTGTACTTCTTTTTGCAGAAGTACTTTCTCGTGGTTACAAGCTGAAAGAAGAACAAGATTTGACTATTTAAAAAATTTCAGAAAAATAATGGCGATTATAGTTAATTTGGATGTGCAGATGGCCCGGCGAAAAATTTCACTCAACGAACTGTCTGAGCGGGTGGGGATTACGCCGGCTAATCTTTCTATTCTGAAAACATGCAAGGCAAAAGCCATAAGGTTCAGTACGCTCGAAGCTATTTGTAAAGAGCTTGATTGTCAGCCGGGAGATATACTGGAGTGGAACGGAGAAGTGACCCCTGATCCGGAAAAAAAATATGAGTAGAATGAATAGATTTATATAAAAGATATTTTAACAATTAAATGATTTCTTAAAAATGAAAAAACTAACATTATTATCTGGATTAATTATGATTGCTTTTTTGGACGTATCTGCGCAGCAAATGCCACCCATACCGGTGGATAAAGATGTAAAAATCGGCAAATTAGAAAATGGTATGACTTATTACATCCGCCGAAATACGCTGCCGGAAAAACAAGCCAATTTCTACATCGTACAAAAAGTGGGATCGATGCAGGAAGAGGAAAATCAGCGCGGGTTGGCACATTTTCTTGAACACATGGCATTCAACGGTACCAAAAATTTTCCAAACGACAACACGGGTAAAAGTCTGACATCATACCTGGAAAGCATAGGTGTGAAATTTGGTCAAAACCTCAATGCAATGACCGGATTCGACGAAACCATTTATCTGATCAACAATGTTCCGGCCACGCGTCAGACGGTTCTGGATAGCGCTTTGATGGTTCTGCACGATTGGTCGGGTTTTCTGCTCCTTCGCGACAAAGACATTGATAAAGAGCGCAAAGTGATTCACGAAGAATGGCGAACGCGTCAGAATATGAATCAACGCATGCTCGAAACGTTGCTCCCGACGCTTTTCAAAGGAAGTAAGTATGCAGAACGCATGCCTATTGGTACAATGGATGTAATTGACAATTTTGCGCCAGAAGTACTCAGAGATTATTATAAAAAATGGTATCGTCCGGATTTACAAGGAATTATCATTGTAGGAGATATAGATGTGGATAAAATGGAAAGCAACATCAAAACGATGTTTGCCGACATCAAAACTCCGGTAAATCCGGCCGAACGCATTTATGAACAAATCCCCGACAACGATGAACCACTCATCGGCATAGCCAAAGACAAGGAAAACCCGATGACCAACGTGATAGTGATGTACAAACGCAATGGAGTGCCCGCTGATAAAAAAACAGGAATGGATTATTTGATTTATGATTTTGCCAATAAAATGGTCGAAAAAATGCTCACAAACCGTTTGGAAGAGATACTTCAGAAAGAAAATCCACCATTTGCCTACACAGCTGTAAGCAGCGGAGCCTACTTTGGGGCAGTACACAAAACGGATGCTCTCCAATTAGTGGCCATTTCCAATCCCGGAAAAACGGATTTAGCCATCGAAACGCTGATGCGCGAAGCAAAACGGGTGAAAGATTTCGGGTTTACAGCCGGTGAGTACGAACGTGCCAAGGCAACATACATGAGCGACCTGGAAAAACTGAACAACGAACGCGATAAACAACGGAGTGATTTTTTTGTAAATCAATACGTGAATCATTTCCTGAAAAACGAACCAATTCCGGCAATAGCTGATAAATTTGCTACCATGCAGCAAATGATTGGTTATATACCGCTGGAAGCCATTAATCAGATATCGCAACAACAATTTACCGATAAGAACCGTGTTTTGGCCATTCTGGGAACAGAAAATGAAACGTATTCAACCGAAACCGAACTGTCTGACCTGATAAAAAAACTCGACGCGGAAAAACTGGAGGCCTATGTGGATAACACCATCAATGAACCCCTGATAGCCGAACTGCCGGTAAAAGGAAGTATTTTGAATGAAGAAAAAAAGGGCGATGAAACTATCTGGACACTTTCCAACGGAGCTTTGGTAGTGGTAAAACCAACTAATTTCAAAGATGATGAAATCCTGATTTCCGGTTTTGCGCAGGGTGGCACTTCTATGATAAGTGACAATCACATTTCAGAAATCAAAATGATGAGCGATGAGATGAAAATGATTTTGGGCGAAACTGCCATCAGCGTAGGCGGATTGGGCAAATTCAGCGCAAATGATTTGAAAAAAGCCCTTGCAGGAAAAAACATCAGTATGGATTTCGGACTGAAAACGTACTCGGAAAATATCAGTGGAAAATCGAACATAAAAGACCTTGAAACCGCTCTGCAACTGCTTTACCTTAATTTTACCAGCGTGCGCAACGACCCGCAAACGTATGCTTCATTTGCATCGCGCGCAAATTCCGTGTTTGCTAACCTGGGAAACAATCCGATGGTGGCTTTCAGTGATTCGATTATGAATGCCATGTACATGAACAATCCGCGCGGACGCTTTATCAACGCCGAAAATATAGGGAAAGCCGATTATGAGACCATGCTGAAGCTTTACAAAGAACGTTTCGCCAATGCCGGAAAATTTGTATTTACCATTGTCGGCAATGTGAATCCCGAAGAATTCAAACCGCTTGCAGAGCAATACATAGCATCCATTCCGGGATATGCCGAAAAATCAACTTTCAATCCCAACGCAATGAAAGCCCGCAAAGGAAAATTCGACAATCATTTTACCCGCGCACTCGAAACTCCTAAAGCATCGTCTGCCATTGTATTTTCCGGAAAAATGAAATATAACCTGCAGAATTCCATACAGTTGGACGCTTTGAAACAAGTATTGGATATTCAGCTGATGGAAAAAATCCGCGAAAAACTGGGCGGAACTTATGGTGTGCAGGTGATGGCCGAGCAGGAAAAAGAGCCGTTCGAAGGATTTACCATCCAGATGCAATTTGACACAGAACCAAACAGACGCGTGGAACTGGTAAATGCCATCAACAAAGCGGTGACCGAACTGCAAAAAAATGGGCCGAAAGCCGAAGAAGTTCAAAAAATCAAAGAATTCATGACCAAACAGCACGCCGACGAACTGAAGAAGAATGAAAATACGCTGAGTTCGCTAAATAAACAATACCGCTATGGTGCTGATTTTGTGAGCAATTATCAGAAATACGTCGATCAGCTTTCGGTCAAAACTCTGAAAAAATTTGCCACTCAATTATTCAAACAGGGCAATCGGGTGGAAGTTTCTATGACCAGTGAAAACAAGTAAATTCATCGAAATTAATTTTTCTGAAAAACGGCACACTACATTTTGTGCTGTGCCGTTTCTCTTTTTTCTATCCACAGAATGCTAAAGGAAGATTACATCATGCGGCTTTTTCAGCTCTT
>JAGPGR010000111.1 GCA_018055865.1 Paludibacteraceae bacterium
GTCTCGACCAGTCCGAATTTCCCCGGGGAATTTTGGACCATTTTAGTTCGTCGAAAGTTTTACCTGAATTAAATTCGTCCTGCCACACTAAATTCATTTTTTTAGAACTTCCACAACCGAAAAGCAGTAAAATGATGATGAAGAAAACCGGAATCTTTCTCATGGAGTAAAATTTTTAAGTACTTTTGCAAAGATAAAAATTTTGATAAAGCGAAAGGTGTTTATTCCATTTTTTCACAAACCTTTCTTCTTGATAATTTAATTTCAACTCAGAATGAACAATAAAAGAGAACAGACATTCTTGTGTTTTAAATTTCAACAACTAACAGCACGAATAACATGAATTGTTACAACCCGATCTTCCGGGAATAGTGAAATTCGTAGTTTAACAAATAGATTATTCAGTTTTATGAATAGTCAGTATGACATCTAATAAACAAAAACCACAATTTATCTGTTATTACTCTACACTTAATGAAAAAACAATGTCAGACGATATATTATACGATGTAACCCAAAATGATTACAAGTATGGGTTCACTACCGATATTGAAACCGATGTAATTCCACCCGGATTGAACGAAGATGTGGTCCGGTTAATTTCAAAAAAGAAGAACGAACCGGACTGGTTGCTGGAATTCAGACTGAAAGCTTACCGTCATTGGACAACCATGGAAATGCCAGACTGGGCTTTTCTGAATATTCCACCCATTGATTATCAGGCCATTTCCTATTTTGCAGCTCCCCGCAAAAACGCACCCAAAAGTCTGGATGAGGTAGATCCGGAGTTGCTGGATACATTCAACAAACTGGGAATTCCCCTTGAAGAACAAAAAATACTATCCGGCATGGCTGTAGATGCTGTGATGGACAGTGTTTCGGTGAAAACCACTTTCCGTGAAAATCTGGCTGAGCAGGGAATTATTTTCTGTTCTTTCAGTGAAGCGGTGCAGGAACATCCTGATTTGGTGAAGAAATATATGGCTACGGTAGTTCCGTATGCCGATAATTACTTTGCAGCGCTCAATTCAGCTGTTTTCAGCGATGGTTCATTCGCTTACATTCCGAAAGGTGTTCGCTGTCCGATGGAACTTTCCACCTATTTCCGCATCAATGCAGCCAATACCGGCCAGTTTGAGCGGACGCTGATTGTGGCCGAAGAAGGAAGCTACGTTTCTTACCTGGAAGGTTGTACAGCACCGATGCGTGACGAAAATCAACTCCATGCTGCCATTGTGGAGATTGTGGCAATGAAAGATGCAGAAGTGAAATACTCCACTGTTCAGAACTGGTATCCGGGCGACAAAGAAGGCAGAGGCGGGGTTTACAATTTTGTAACCAAACGCGGAATTTGTAAAGGCGAAAACTCCCGCATTTCGTGGACGCAGGTTGAAACCGGATCTGCCATAACCTGGAAATATCCTTCGTGCATCCTGATGGGCGACAATTCATCAGCAGAATTTTATTCGGTGGCCGTAACCAATCATCATCAACAGGCCGATACAGGAACCAAAATGATTCATATAGGTAAAAATACATCAAGCCATATTCTTTCCAAGGGTATTTCGGCCGGATTCAGCAACAACAGTTACCGCGGTCTGGTACGCGTAAATCCGAAAGCTGAAAACGCACGGAACTTTTCTCAGTGCGACAGCCTGCTGCTGGGTGATAAATGCGGTGCTCATACATTTCCGTACATGGAAGTGAACAACGAAACAGCAATCGTTGAGCACGAAGCCACCACATCAAAAATCAGCGAAGACCAGATATTCTACTGCAACCAACGCGGAATCGATACCGAAAAAGCGGTGGGGCTTATTGTAAATGGCTACGCCAAGGAAGTGCTCAATAAACTACCGATGGAATTTGCCGTAGAAGCTCAGAAATTACTGCAGATTACGCTGGAAGGAAGCGTAGGGTAAAAAGCCCCTCCAAACCTCCCCGAAGGGGAGGCTTGTGGATGGTGACATTGTACTTGCTTATTCTCGATTTATTAAATAGATACATTATACAAAATAACAATCAAAAACTCTCAGATTTGAGGGTTTTAAAAGCCTCCCCTTCGGGGAGGTTTGGAGGGGCTTTATGTTACAAATAATAAACTTACATGCTACCGTCAACGGTAAAGAGATATTAAAAGGAGTGAATTTGTCGATAAACAAAGGCGAAATTCACGCTATTATGGGTCCGAATGGATCCGGAAAATCCACACTGGCATCGGTCATTACCGGTAATCCGGTATTTGAAGTGACCAAAGGAAAAGTGATTTACGAAGGAGTAGATTTGCTCGAACTTTCGCCCGAAGAGCGCGCAGGAGCAGGCGTTTTCCTGAGTTTTCAGTATCCGGTTGAAATACCGGGTGTGAGCATGGTCAATTTCATGCGTGCTGCCATCAACGAGCAGCGAAAATACCGCGGACTGGAACCTGTTTCGGCTACCGAATTTCTCCGGTTGATGCGCGAAAAGAAAGAACTGGTGGAAATGGATAGCCAGTTGACCAATCGCTCTGTGAATGAAGGTTTCTCCGGTGGTGAGAAAAAACGGAACGAAATTTTCCAAATGGCTATGCTGGAACCCAAACTGGCTATCCTCGACGAAACCGACAGCGGACTGGATATTGACGCGCTCCGCATTGTAGCCAACGGCGTAAACAAACTGAAAACTCCCGAAAATGCAAGCATCGTAATCACGCACTATCAGCGACTTTTAGATTATATTATTCCTGATTTCGTACACGTGCTTCACGATGGAAAAATCATCAAATCGGGTGATAAATCACTGGCATTGGAACTGGAAGAAAAAGGATACGATTGGTTGAAGTAAAAAGAAGAACTGTACCGACGAAATAAATTTATAGGGATATCCGCTACGCTCCGCGAAGATGGAAGCACAAAGATAGATGTTTCATAATCCTGGTCTCCGCGATAACTATAGGATTTGTCCGTTTTTTGGCGCACCCAAAAATACGAATCACATTTTAATGAAATATGACTGAAACTTCTATAAAGCTATTCGAAAGTAAGAAAATCCGAACTCATTGGGATGAAGGGGAAGAACAATGGTATTTCTCAGTGATTGACGTTGTAGAGGTACTTACAGTTAGTGTGAATCCGAGAGATTATTGGTTTAAAATGAAAATTCGGGTAAAAACCGAAGATGGATTTCAGTTGTCGACAATTTGTCGACAACTGAAAATGCAATCCTCTGATGGCAAAAAATATCTTACGGATTGTGCTGATACTCAGTCTTTACTACGTATTATCCAATCCATTCCGTCTCCCAAAGCTGAACCTTTTAAGCAATGGCTGGCAAAAGTTGGCTACGAGCGAATTCAGGAAATTCAAGACCCATCGCAGGGGTTAGACCGCGCCAGAGAGAATTGGAAGCGGTTGGGTAGAAGTGAAAAGTGGATACAACAGCGTATGACCGGGCAAGAAACCCGAAATAAGTTGACAGATTACTGGAAAGATGCGGGGATAAAAGAACAAGATGAGTTTGCTTATTTGACCAATATTATCCACCAGGAATGGAGCGATTTAACAGTAAGACAACATAAACAGTTGAAAGGGCTGAAAAATCAAAATTTACGGGATCACATGAGTGAGGCAGAGCTTATTTTCACAGCATTGGCCGAACTTTCTACTCGTCAAATAGCTGAAAAAGAACAGGCAAAGGGGCTAAAAGAAAACACCGTAGCCGGGAAGAAAGGTGGAAATATCGCTAAAAATGCCCGAAAAGAATTAGAGCAGGAAACAGGCAAAAACGTGATTACGGAAGAGAATTTCTTACCGCCATTGAAAGAAATAAAAAAACTTTCTGAAAAAAGAAAGGAATAAATAGAATTTATTGTATCAAAAAAATGACAACTAATAAAACAGACGTTCAGGCGAAGGCACCGGCAAAAAAAGAAGCGATTGTCCTTGAACAGCAATATATCGAACTTTACGAGCAACATTCGGAAACCATCCGCAAGCATTCGGCGACCGCATTGAATATCGGTCGCGATAAAGCTTTTGAAAAATTTCGTAAATTGGGATTTCCATCATCGACCGTGGAAAATTACAAGTACTCCGATTTCCGCGAGCCGCTGTCGGTTGATTACGGTCTGAATATCAATAGGATGAAATTTCCCGTAAATCCCTACAACGTTTTCAAATGCGATGTGCCGGGAATTGCGGCCTATCTTTATTTTGTGGTGAATGATGCCTTTTATCCTGTAAGAACTGAAATAAACAATTCGCTGCCCGAAGGGGTGATAATTGGCAGTTTGCGCCAGGTCGCTGAAGAACATCCGGAGCTGGTTGCCCGGTATTATGGTAAACTGGCTGAAAAACAACATGATGGCTTTGTAGCATTCAATGGTGCTTTTGCGCAGGATGGATTTTTCATTTATGTTCCAAAAAACGTGGTGCTCGACAGACCTGTGCAGATAGTTAATATTATGCGTTCGGATGTTGATTTCATGGCAAATAGCCATAATCTGGTCATAGCAGAGCAAGGAGCCAAGGTTCAGGTACTTGTATGCGATCATACAGCAGATGATGTGCGGTTTTTCTCCAACCGGGTAACAGAGGTTTTTGTTGCAGAAAATGCTACTTACGAACACTATAAACTGGAAAATGTAAGCAGAAAAACCACTGATGTCTCTACTCTGCTCATTGACCAGGCACAAAATTCCACTGTGCTGGGAAATATTATCACCCTTCACAACGGCGTTACCCGAAATAACGTTGAAATAGATCTCGACGGCGAAAACTGCGAAACAACGCTTTGCGGAATGGCATTATCCGACCAGAATCAGGTATTGGATAATTACACATCTATTCTTCACAATAAACCCAATTGCCACAGCACTGAGCTGTTCAAATACGTGCTCGACGACGAAGCCAAAGGCGGTTTTACGGGCCGGTTGTATGTAGCGAGAGATGCACAGAAAACCCGTGCTTATCAGACTAACAGAAACATTCTGCTCAATCGGTCGGCTAAAATGCGCACCAAGCCGCAGTTGGAGATTCACGCGGATGATGTGAAATGTTCGCACGGAGCTACTATTGGTCAGCTCGACGAAAAGGCCATGTTTTACATGCGCCAGCGGGGTATTTCCGAGAAAGAAGCCCGGTTGCTGCTGATGTACGCTTTCACGGCTGATGTGATTGAAAACATCCGTATCGATGCATTGAAAGATCGCATTAAGATGTTGGTAGAGAAACGGTTGCGCGGTGAACTGAGCAAATGTGAGGGGTGCAGTATTTGTTAGGAATACGAATTTCACGAATTAAGACGAATTTCACGAATTTTCCAATTGTAAATGAATGTATGGCAACAAAGCCGTCGAACATCAAAGCACTCGAAACCGGCACCGGCAAAAGTTGGGAGTACTGGTTGGAATTTCTGGAAAGCATTCAGGCAGCAGAACTTCCTCACGATGAAATAGCTATAAAAGTAAACGCTCACGGCGCTAACGCGTGGTGGAGCCAGGGCATTACTGTGGCTTACGAGCAGCACACAGGAAGGCGTTTACCCGGACAAACCTGCGATGGAAATTTTCAGGTAACCGTAAGCAAAACCGTTGCCGGCAATATGGACACTGCCCTTGAAAAATGGGTGAAAAGAGTTGAGGGAATTACCGAATTTGGCGGAGTAAAAATCACCCGTGAACCCAGCATCAGTCAGACTGAAAAATGGCGCTACTGGCGATGTGGATTGGAAGATAAATCCTCTATCAGCGTAAATATTCAAAACAAACCCGGTGGCGGAAAATCCATTCTTGCCATCAATCACGATAAAATTCAGCAAGCCGCAGACCTGGAAAACTGGAGAACTTATTGGAAGGCTTTTACGACCCCCTAAATCCCCCAAGGGGGACTTAAAGAGATTGTTAAATTGGAAAATCACTCATTAATAAGAGTATTTTATTTTTATAACGATTCTGAATCCCAATTGTGAGTCCACTCCTAAAACCACTTGTTTTGATTTTCTGACTTTTTCTGCCCTTTAGCTATTAGGTGAAAAATCTGAAAATCAGCATTCTGCGAAAGTCCCCTTCAGGAAATTTAGGGGTAAAAGATAAAAATATGACTTTTCGGAGTGGACCCAATTGTAAATTGTTAAATTGTGAATTATAAATTCATTAAAAGGACTATCTTCTCCAGCCACACCACATCCACTTCGTCCAGCACATCGTAACGTTCGCTATCCACATCCAGAACTGCGATGACTTCATTTTCCTTATTGAAAACGGGCACAACAATCTCCGAAACCGAAGCACTGCTGCAGGCGATATGTCCGGGAAATTGATTCACGTCAGGCACTAAAATAGAGCGTTTTTCTTTCCAGGCCGTTCCGCAAACTCCTTTCCCGAAGCCAATCCGTGTACAGGCAACCGGACCCTGAAACGGTCCGAGAACCAGCTCATTTCCCTTTACCAGATAAAATCCAACCCACCACCATCCGAAAACATCTTTC
>JAGPGR010000112.1 GCA_018055865.1 Paludibacteraceae bacterium
CCAAATCAATGGCTTCATCGCTCCCATTACCCAGAAAAATATTTCCGGCAGGTATGTGCTTAATCTCACTGATTTTTTCTTTCAGTTTCCATTGCAGCGGATCAGGATAGCGGTTGTATGGTGCGTTGTAAGGACTTTCGTTGGCATCCAGATACACCGATGCTTCTCCCTTAAACTCGTCGCGCGCGCAGGAATAGGGCTCCAGCGTTTGGATGTTTTTGCGAAGAAGCCCCCTGAATCCTCCGCCGGCTGGTGGAGACTTATCTAAACTTTGCTCAGAACTTTTACTATTTATAGTTTTTTTATCCATAAAATCAAATTAATCAAAAAAATCACAGTTCCGACTTCTCTGTCCTTACTTTTACCGCATTCGCATGTGCCTGAAGTCCTTCATTTTCAGCCATCAGGATAATGGCATTGCTGAGGTTTGTCAACCCTTCGGATGTGAGTTGCTGAAACGTGATTTTCTTCAGAAAACTGTCCAGATTTACGCCGCTGTACGCTTTCGCAAAACCGTGTGTTGGCAGGGTGTGATTGGTGCCCGAAACATAATCACCTGCACTTTCAGGGCTCATATTTCCCAGAAAGACCGAACCGGCATTCACAATATGCTCTGCCACCACCATGTAGCTGCGTGTGGAAATAATCAGATGTTCCGGTGCGTACTCGTTGGTTACAGCAATGGCTTCATCCAGATTTTTCACCAGAATTATCCGGCTGTTATCCAGTGCTTTACGCGCGGTCTCTTTTCTCGGCAGTTTTTCTATCTGAATTTCGATCTGTTCGAGTGTTTTTTCTATCAGATTTTCGGTAGTAGTAACCAGCAGCACCTGACTGTCGGCACCATGCTCTGCCTGCGAGAGCAGGTCGGATGCTACATACGCCGGATTGGCGGTTTCGTCGGCAATAATTAGCACTTCCGAAGGTCCTGCAGGCATATCGATGGCTACATCGCTGAGTGACACAAGCTGCTTGGCAGCTGTAACATACTGATTGCCGGGACCGAAGATTTTATACACTTTCGGAATGCTTTCCGTTCCGTAAGCCATGGCTGCAATAGCCTGAGCGCCGCCTACACGGAATATGCGGTGAATTCCGGCCACGTGTGCTGCATACAACACGGCAGGATTGATTTTACCATCGCTGGCCGGAGGTGAGCAGAGTATCACTTCTTTGCATTCGGCTATCTGAGCCGGAATTCCCAGCATCAATACGGTGGAAAACAAAGGGGCGCTGCCACCCGGAACATACAGACCGATTTTTTCAATCGGCACAGCCTTTTGCCAACAGTAAACACCGGGAGAAGTCTGAATCTCAGTGTATTCGCGCTGTTGCTCGGAGTGGAATTTCCAGATATTGCGCCGGGCCATTTCAATGGCTTCTTTTAGTTCGGTCGAAACCAATTTTATGGCATCTGTTATTTCCTCTTTGGTGACTTCCAGGGCATCTACTTCCACTTTATCAAATTTACGGGTGAAATTGCGCAACGCCGCATCGCCATGATGACGAACTTCGTCGAGTGTGTTTTTTACCTGATCGAAGAGTGAATCAAAATTCAGCGATGGTCTTTTGAGTATTTCAGACCATTGGTCTTTTGGGGGATATTTTATTATTTGCATTGTATTTTTTATTTAAAAAAAGATTAGAAACGAACTACAAATTCCAACACTAACTTATCGTCGTGATTCTCTATGTTTTCTGCGTAGAAATATTTCTCGTAATTTAAACGTATGTCATTCAGAAATGGCTTCCCTAAGCTAATGGTAATACCGCCTGTCAATCGCTTCCGTGCAATATCATCTACCTGATACACATTGCCGGCTGCCGCTTTTCCTTTGTTGTTGTCAGTCATGGAGTCAAAACGCAAAAGGGGGGTTATTTTGGTTAAGTACCTTTTGTTTGTCCATACATCATACGCAGCAAAAAACGAGTAGGATTTTGTGTCGGGAAAAACCCGGCCGACATACGTTTTGTAAATGTATTCACCCTCCAGGTGCAGCTTGTTCACATTGACAAACGCCCCTATATCAAACAAATTCATTCTCAGATTATCCGGTTTGATTGAATTGTAGTTCAGGCTAATTTCCACGTTCTTAATTGGAAAAACTTCAAGTCTGAATGCATAATTCATGGATTTCTGCCAGTCTTGTTGGTTGTAGAGTCCGTCGCCGTTGTACACTCCCGCGTGAAAATCAAAAGGTAGCGCTTTCCGGTTCGAAAACATCAGAGTACCTCCCACGTCACGTAATCCGCTGACCAACTGTTTGCCCACAAATGAACGATTGGCAAAATATAGCAGATGAGGCGAACGCAGATTATCGGTGCCAAAGGGTATTTTCTGCTGTCCGATGGTGAAATTTAACCAATCCACAGGTTTCAGTCGTACATAGGCGTCCAACATTTTGGTTTCTCCTTCATCCGAAAGATCAATTTCGGCTTTGTAAGATGTGACAGGGCTGAAATGACCGTTGATGCTGAAGCGGGCGCTCCTAATCTGAAAGCGGGAGGCGTCCAGACTCGAGTTGTACTCGTATTTTGCCCGGATTGTACCCTCTATCTGCGGAGCGTATTTTTTCAGCGAATCCGTTTCTATTGCCGACAAAGAAAGAATAAAATTCAGAATGACTAAGGTGGTGATTATTCGCTTCATTATCAGTTAATAATTGCATTTTAGAATCCAAAATCGTCCCATTTCTCAAAAAGTTCATGCATGCTGTCGAGTACCAGATCGGCCCCGTTTTCATACAATACATTTGTATCAAGCGGCCCTGTATTCACCCCGATGGTAAAAATACGGGCAGCAGATGAGGATTTTACTCCCAGTGGTGCATTTTCCACTACCAATGCTTCGCTGGGTTCCAGTCCGGCTCTTTGCAGTGCTTTCAGGTAAGGCTCGGGATGCGGTTTGCCGCGCGTTACATCAAAAGCCGATATAATATTTTCTTTCAAAAAAATATCCGGAAAATGATCCTGCAGGCTGTGGAGCAGCGAAGGCTGTGCCGAACCGGTAACCACAAAGAGCTGATATCCTTTTTTCTTTATTTTTTTCAGTAAATCAAATACGTAAGGTATCGTTTCGGGTGCGTTCAGTTTTTCGAAATAATGAGCTTTGAGCTTGTAGATTTCCTGTTTTTCTTCCTCAGTGGCTTCACGGCCGTTTTTGAGCACAAAAACGCTGTTGATAGTAGCAGTACCGGTCTGTCCTTCGTTCATATAAGCCTCGTGTTCCGAAAATTCCAGTCCCGATTCGTTCATGGCTTTGACCCAGGCAACGGAGTGGTGGGGCATGGAATCGAAAAGCACGCCGTCCATATCAAAAAAAACAGCTTTAGGGCTCATTTCCGTGAAGTTATTCCTTTCAAGGTAACTTTCTTTTGCTTTTTCAATCGTCATACTCATGCATTTTTTGCAAAGATACAAAAAATCTTTTTTCAGACAGTTGTATGTCTGATGCTTATAATATAAACTATGATAAAACTGAAAGAAATTGCCTTTACTGTTTTGTTTTTGTCAAAAAAACAGTAAATTTGCAGGCGGAAAAAAAATGAGCGGGATGTAGCGCAGTTTGGTAGCGCGCTACGTTCGGGACGTAGAGGTCGCTGGTTCGAATCCAGTCATCCCGACAGAAAAAAGAGAATCATTTTGCAGGTTCTCTTTTTTTATAACAATAACCACTGAAACTTTTTGGCTTAAAATTTGTTGTTTTTTCCACAGTTTTCTAACCCATTAAATGACTAAAAATATGAAAAAAAAGTTTGTAACGTTGATTTTATTCACAGCTTTGATTGTTGGTTTGAGTAGTTGTAAGATAGGTTCTGATTCCAATTATTCTCCAAAACTTACACTGCTGAATCCGGCATTACTCAATACTGACAGTACGCTCCGCATGAGCTATACAAACGAAGGCAATATCAAGTTCGATTCACTGCATGTAAACGATACGATAACGATAGGTGTTTTGGGCGAAGGATATACCAACACCCTGACAAAATTTACGTACACTGTGACGGAAACATCTGATATTGAGGTGATTATGCCCGATTCAATCCGCAAATTATTCGACGCTTCATCCAATTTTGTTACCGGAAATCTTGTATTTACACCCAAAATTATTTGGATGAATTTACCCTTCAAATTTGTGGCAAAACGACCGAAAGACAAGGTTAAAATCAATTTTCTGCTTGAATCCGATGCCGTGGATGTAAGTAATCAGGCCGGCATGCAGATAGAATTTCCAATAAAACCATAATCTGACACACAACATAAAAAAATCCATTTGATTGAGGTCAAATGGATTTTTTTTTAAGATCTGATAGTAACTGAAGTCTAAAAGAAATCTCAGTTTGATTGCCGGCAAGGTAATATTTTGTTGCAATAAAACACTGTCTTATGAGGGGGCTGCCAATTTTGTCTGTTTTTAAAATCCTTCAAAGAAATAATCCCTCTATTTCACAATCAACTCTATCGTCGAAAAAAAATCAATATAAATTGCGTCATCAATTTATTTTTTAAATTTTAAGGCCGTGACTTATTTATTCGATAGAACTATTCTTCTGATTATCAATTAACTTATACACTGCTTCTAAGAAAACAGGATACAAAGAATCTCGTTTGTACATATTGATGTAAAAAAGTGCAATCAGGTCATTTTTCGGGTCAATAATGAATTCTGTACCCAACATACCTCCCCAGGCAAAAGCTGTATTTGAAACCGCCTGAACTGGCTTTTTCAGTTCATTGTATAATTCAAATCCTAAACCAAACTGAAAACCCTTTCCTCCGGAATTTATCTCCGGTAACCGGTTTATACTTGTCATTATTTCTATTGTCTCAGGCTTTAAGATACGATGGCCGTTAAATTCTCCTTTATTGAGCAACATCTGGCAAAATTTAGCATAATCTTCAATAGGACCATTGAGCCCGATAGCACCTTCGCAATAAGTTTGTTCTGCACTAACCGCTGCTTCGGCGTACATGGTTGATCCGGGATTTAACTTCCCTTCAACTGCGATGTATGGCTTTACAAAACGAGCCAATGCTTCCGGTTGATAATACCAATCGGTATTTTCCATGCCAAGGGGTATCAAAATAGTTTCTTTTACATATTCACGCAACGATTTGCCCGAAATTCGTTCAACCATATAACCCAACATATTGGTGCTGATGTGGTAATTCCATTCTGTGCCGGGGTCAAATCCAAGCGGGTATTTTGCCAGTGCCAGCATTTCTTCTTTCAGATATTTTGAATCAAAATTGCCTCCAAAAGTTCTCTGACCGTTGGGCTTCTTATCCGGGACCGGACCACCAAAACCGGCCGGGGCACCATCACTTTTTGCTTCTGCGCGACGGATTTCTCCTACAAGGCCTGCATTCAGCCCTGAAGAATGGGACATGAGATGAGCAAATGTCATTTGCGTCTTTACAGGACGAGTTTCATAAGTTCCATCCCCGTTTACTTTTGTTACTACAAGATTGGATATTTCCGGAAAAAATTTCGATACCGGATCGTCTATTGACACCAGTCCTTTATCAACAAGGGTCATGAATGCTACAGTTGTTATGGCTTTGGTTTGCGAAAACATCACGTAGTAATCATCAATAGTTGCCGGAACCTGATTTTCTATATCTTTCAGACCAAAGGCCTTCTTATATACAACATTGCCTCTTTGGGCAACAAAAGCGGCTACACAGTTCAACTTATTGTTGTCGACGAATGATTGAAGCAACGAATCGATGCTTTCTGCTTTTTTTGTATCGATGCCTGATGATGAAGCACAGGCTATCGGGTTAAAATTTTGAGGAGTAACTGCTTTTTGTGCTGCTACGTTATTGTTAATAAAAATTGTAGCAATAAACAGAAAAATTAAAGTGTTAGATTTCATGCGTTTAAGTTATTATTATGTTTTTTTTCGATTATGGAATATTCTTTTTTTGAACTGTCCAGCCGTTTGCCTGAGAGAGTCCGCACGGATTCCCGGTAAACAATTTGCCGGCTTCGTTGTCGTTTTTCAATTGCCACTTATACCAGGCAGCAGCTACCCGGGCAAATTCGCCACCATAAGGCTCATGATATGTACCACGATGTCCTACATCCATATTCCCCACAAAAACAGGTACGTGATTTATTTGCGAGAAATCGTCCATTCCATTCTTATAGGCAATGTCAGAAGGCCCTCCCAACAGATAAAGCGTAGGAGTGTGTATCTTTTTCAGGTGTTTTTTGCTAAGTCGCGGCATACCGGAAGGCCTGCCGGTTGGGTCGGTAAAAATACCGCTATTGCAAACTACCACTGTACTAATTCTTGGATCGCTGCTCACTTCTAAAGTTTGCAACCCTCCACACGACATGCCACTTACAGCAATTTTTGTAGTGTCCAGTTTGTTATAATAAATACTTTGCTTGTTTCTGTTTTGATCAATTGCCC
>JAGPGR010000113.1 GCA_018055865.1 Paludibacteraceae bacterium
GATATACGTTTTTTCAGGAACAGGGGCTTCCGCCTCTTACACCCCGACTTACTTTTTGTCTCAAAACAAAAAGTAAGCAAAAAATTCAAGACTGCGCCCGCTTCACTCGAAAAATTAATTTTATTGGTTTTGCTTGCGCTCGGCAGAGTTCAAGTAAACTTGACTCTGCACTCACTTATCGCAAAATTGGCGTTCGATCGGCTATCCCGAAAGCTTTCGGGACCAAACTCGCCTCAGTTGTTTCTAAAATCAGAAACATTTGTACAGGCTCAAACAAGGACGATTTTTAACGCCGCTCTCTCTGATTTTTCGGCTCACCGGACGAGGTCGCCCGTTAACAGACCTCTCTGCAACTGGTCAGTAATAACTTGCGAAAGTTGAGTAAATTTACAGTAGGTAAAACTGATTTATTTCATTTATACTTTCAAGAGGAAAAAAAAATGACTGCCGGGTAAACATGCTGATTCTGAACAGAAATATTGACAAAAACGTTATTCTTTTAGTGTTCAAATGATGAAGCCGTTTCAATTTTTTACCAATAATTTAAATATACCTGAAAGTGAAGAACAACCTGTTGAATTCGTACGTTTCAGGCCGGCTAAAGGCTATTAAAAGGCAACTTTCCATTTTCGAAAAAGAGCAGAAAAAAGCCTGTCTTCACCGGATTAGAGTGGAAATAAAGAAAATAAGAGCCATGTATTCCTTTGCCCGAAAAATGTATGCTCTGCCAAATGAAGCGAATGAGTTACAAGCACTGTATCGGGATGCAGGGGAAATAAGGAAATTGGGACTAAATATCAAGCTGATAGGTGAGTTTCAGGATGTAGAGGATTCACTTCCTGCATCATTGAAGGAAAAGGAAAAGGAGCTTACGGAGCGGTTTCTGAAAGAAATTCCCGCTTACATGGCATCCATGAAGCAAATGCGTGAAAATTTGTCATTTCCGGCTGCACTGCCTTCAAAAAAAAATATAGAAAAGTACCTGGCACAACAGCTACACAAAGTTTTTTCGGTACTTGATCATCAGGATAAAAGGAATCTGCATCGTTTCAGAAAGCGACTGAAAAAGTTGATGTATGTGCATGATTTTTTGCCTGAAAAACTGCGGAAATCGCTGAAATTGAATGAAAAGAGCCTATACAAGTTGCAAAAAAAATTGGAATCTGGCACGACACCTCGTCGGCCATCCGTTTTTTCTCAACGCTGCAATTTACTCATAAGGATATTTTCATTTCAACTCTCACGGTAAAAGAGGAAAAACAGATCAGCAATCTATTCAGGCACTACCTGAATGCCGAAAAAGTGGAAACCCTTTTTTCCGAATAACCTTTCAAACTGCTTTAAATCATTGAATGTGAGAATTTTATAGGAGCTGAAGACGACGTAAATCTGTTAAATTATTTCAATTTCATTGTAATCACTTCGTTGATATCGGTGGTATAGTGTTTTGAAAGCTTCTCCTGCCGCATTCGCCAGGTTCTGCCGGGAGCCTGAGTAGCCAGTCTTATCAGGTCTTTGCTGTAGCGGCTGTTTACCTTGTCAATAGCTTTCATAAGCGGAATATGCTTTGTGTTCCGGTTTACAAAAATGTTGAGTTGCTGATTCTCTTCCGGAGTAAAATCCATAACAAAAACACCTGCTTTCTTATACTTGAAGCCCGAACGGAATATTTTTTCGAGTCCGAGCGTGGCATATTCTGCCAGTTCAAGCGATGAATTGGTGGCAAAGGGAAGTTTCAGCGTGATGGAGTTGCTGTACTGAGGTAAGTCTTCTCTGAAATAATTGGTAGTGATGAAAACCTGAATTGAATTGCAACAGGTTTTCTGTTTTCGGAGTTTTTCGGCACATTTCACGGCAAAGGTCGAAATACGTTCTCTGACATCCGACTTGCTTTCGAGCATATCATCGAATGTACGCGTGGTAGCTATGCTTTTCTTATTCTTTACTTCATCCAGCTGCAGCGTGGGAATTCCCTCCAAATCGTGTTTAAGTCTAAGTCCGATGATAGTTAAATGCATTTTAACCCATTCATCCGGCATAGAAATAAATTGAAATGCATTTTTGATATTCATCGCCAGCAGTTTTTTGGTATATTGCCTGCCTATGCCCCACACATCTTCTACCTGAAGCCATTTTAGTGCTTTTATCCGCTTTTCTTCCGTGTCGATGACGTGAACTCCACCCGTTTGAGCTTGAAACTTTTTAGCCACACGTGTAGCAGTTTTGGCAAGTGCTTTGGTGGGCCCTATGCCAATGCTTACCGGAATGTGGGTCCACTTTTCCACTTTCTGTTTCATCTCGAGTCCATAAGCCCGCAAATCAACATGGATACCTTCCAGATCCAGAAAACACTCGTCGATACTGTAGATTTCCTGCGAGGGTGAGAAACCACTCAGAATAGTCATCACCCGATTACTCATATCGCCGTAGAGTTCAAAATTGGCAGAAAAAACGGCAATATTGTGTTCTTCTATTAAATCCTTGATTTTGAAAGCAGGCTCTCCCATTTTAATCCCAAGCGCTTTTGCCTCACTGCTTCGGGCTATGGCACATCCATCGTTATTGCTGAGCACTATCACAGGTCTGCCATTGAGCGACGGATTGAAAACCCGCTCGCAGGAGGCATAAAAGTTATTACAGTCGATGTGGGCAAAAGGTGGCATTACAGGTGTTTTCTAAAGCTCCAGGTGATAATTCCGAAAATCAGATTTTTTGAATCTTCGGTTATTTCGATGGGTGGAAACTCGCTGTTGGAGGATTCGAGGTAACATTTATTACGTATCTTTCTGATTCGCTTGGAAGTAAAATCGCCGTCGATAAAAATCATGGCAATGTAGTTATTTTTATATTCCAGGCTTGAATCGATTACCAGCAAATCGTCTTCGTTGAAATCCCTGTTCATGGAAGTACCCTTTGCACGGGCAAAATAGGTAGCTTCGGGATGATTGATACACAATCGGTTCAAATCAATCCGCTCACCGGTAAAATCATCAGCCGGAGATGGAAAGCCTGCACGCAGTGAACCGATATAGGGTAAAAGCATTTCGGAAGCTGCGTCTGCTTTGTAAATATCAAAGCTGGGTGTTGTAATGATGGGTTTAGGCGATTTCATCGCAGATTTTCTCGTATTAATCTGTTCGTATTTTATTCTACAAAATTAGTAAAAAAACAGCCCGGTTTTTCACTTTTTGTTTGAATTTGAATTCTCATTTTACTTATCATTCCCCCATCGTGTTCTCCGGTTTTGAAAGTGGGTTGTTTGCGGTGTTTTGTGCCCTGCTCGTATGCGTATGCCATCCCGATAAGCGTGGGTTCACTCCATGCTCTTCCGTAGAAGGTGATATTGACAGGTAACCCTGCAACAAAACCCATGGGCAGGCTGATGGCCGGATAACCGGCAATGGCTGCGGCAGAACTGGACGAAATTCCGAAATTATCGCCATTCACCAGATCGGTTTTCCAGGCAGGTGAACCGGTAGGTGCAACGATTGCATCCAGCTTGTTTTCGTTCATTATCTTATCTATTCCGTTATCACGGGCACCTTTCAGCATGTCGTTCAGGAGTTTTTTGTATTCATCAGAACCAACTGCACCTTTTTTCTGAGCCATTTCAAACAAGGTGTGATCAAACCACTCCATTTCTGTGCTGTCGGCAGCTTGCAGGCGGATTAGTTCTTCCATACTTTTCACCGGGGCTTTCGCTCCGAGTGAAGCAAAGTACTTATTCAGGCCGTCTTTGAATTCATAAAGCAGGATTTCAAATTCCATATTTTCCACTTCCGGTTTCAACACGTTTCGTATCTCAATAACCTCAGCACCACTGTTTTTAAGAAACTCAACAGCCTGCTGCATCACTTTGTCGATATGAAAATTATGGCCTGTGAGCGTTTTGTCCACACCAATCCGTTTTCCTTTCAGTCCGTTGGTTTTCAAATAGGGCGTGTAATCGGACAGGCTTTTCCCTTCGGATTGGAGGGTTTTGGAGTCGGTAGTATCAATTCCGGTCATAGCACCCAGGCAAATGGCAGCATCTGTTACAGTTCTTGCCATCGGACCGGGCGTATCCTGCGTAAAAGAAATGGGAATAATTCCCGTTCGGCTGATAAGACCTACGGTGGGTTTTATGCCCACAATGCCGTTGTTGTTGGCCGGACAAACAATGGAACCGTCCGTTTCTGTGCCGATAGCCAGCACGGTAAGGTTGGCAGAAACGGCAACCCCCGATCCGGAACTCGAACCACAAGGATTTCGGGTAAGATCATACGGATTTTTCGTCTGTCCGCCCAGGGCACTCCAGCCGCTTGAAGAGTAACTGCTGTGAAAATTAGCCCATTCGCTCAGGTTCGTTTTTCCGATTATGACCGCCCCGGCTTCACGCAACCTGGCCGCCACCCACGAATCCTGCAACGGAAATGAGTTTTTCAGCATAAGCGAACCGGCTGTGGTCGGCATTTTGTCGTGGGTATCGATGTTGTCTTTCAGCAATACAGGAATGCCATGCATCGGTCCCCGGCTTTTTCCCTGCTTCATCTCTTCGTCCAGACGGGCTGCAATCTCCAGCGCATCCGGATTAACCTGTATGACCGATTTCAGAGCAGGTCCGTTCTTGTCAATTTCTTCAATCCGGTCGAGATACCCCTGAGTAATTTCCACAACGGTAAACTTCCCCGCTTTGTATCCTTCCTGGAGCTCAGCAATGGAAATTTCTTCCAAACCTGTTTTCGATTTTTGTTCGGCCGGTCTGGTACAGGCAATCATTCCCGGCAACAATAATCCAGTCAACATGCTAATAAAAAATAAGTTACGTGTCTTCATAGCGTCTGGTTTTTCTTTGTCCAAAGATAGTTTTTTTTTAGGAATTTAAAGAGGTTGATGGTGAAAATACTGCTACCTTCAAACAGTGCGAATCCGGAAATCTGATGAAAGAAATCAGATTCCGGATTCATGCTAAGAGGCAATTTGAATTCAACGTTTTTCATAACAAAACGCACACCTCACCTCTACTCTATCACCTTCATTTCCACCCGTCGGTTTTTCTGCCGGCCTTCTTCGGTTGCATTGGTTGTTATTGGCATGGATTGTCCATAGCCTTTGGGGGTTAACCGATCAAGGGCAATGCTTTTCAGGTTGAGGTATTTCACCACGCTTTCGGCACGTGCCTGACTGAGTTTGTTGTTTAACGTTACACTGCCGGTATTATCGGTGTGTCCCTGTATCTCGAGCCGGGTTGCGGGGTTGTCGTTCAGAAACTGTATGAGTTTGTCCAGATCTGTGGAGTAATCGGCTTTAATCAGCGATTTTCCGGTTTCGAAATAGATATTGTTCAGCACAATGCTTTGTCCCACTTTAGCTTCTTCTATTCCCAGTTCCAGTTTTACATACAAAGTGGCGCTGCGGTTCAGACCTTTGGTGCTTACTTTTTCAATGTTGGAAATATAATCCGCTTTCTTACCCACAACCGTAAAATCACTTTCTGCCTCCAGTTGAGCAAGGAAAGTTCCATCGCCTGCTTTACTTTGTTTGGTGGTCAGACTTTTTTTGGTCAGGTTTGATACCGTAATCTCAGCTCCGGATTCGGGCAAATTCCTGGTTTTGTTTATCACCACTCCCGAGAGCGTAAACCGTGGGTCGTTGTGCGAGATATTTACATGGATTGTCTTCGCTTCAAAATCTGATTTTCCGATACTCCGGCTCGTGGTATTGATATTGTTAAGAATACCCTGAACACTGTAATCGGCCTCAGTCAGCTGATTGAAAGTAACCTGACCGTTGGCATCGGTTATACCGTTAAGTTTTTTACCTTCCGGTCCGCTCAAAGTTAGTTCCACATACGGCAAAGGCTGTCCGGTAGCTTCATCGGTCACCGAAATGCTGATATCGCTTATCCGTTTGGGAGTTTCCACAATCGGCGGAGGAGGAGGAACAACAACGGGTATGGGTTTTGGTTTGCTGATATTGGTAGCAAAACCTACACTGTAATACAGTTGATTGCTTATCGAACTACTCAATGATTTTCGATACTCAAGCGTAGCAAGCACAAAAGTTTCATTCCACAAAGAAAATTGCAGTCCGGCTCCCGGCGCAACACTGAACCCATTCAACTCTTTGTATTTTTGAAAATTGGCTTTTAACAACAGGAAAGGAGAAACCGGGGATTTATCGGTCAGCAATTTGAGATGCGCACCGGCACTTACATCCAGCAGAAAGTTGCTGCTGCCATAATACGTTCCCGAAGGTAGCAGATAATCCGCCCAGCTCCCGTTGAAAGTTCCAATCAAATCTATATTAGGTGTCAATCCCTGTAGGTAATCCAGTCCGAAGCCGG
>JAGPGR010000114.1 GCA_018055865.1 Paludibacteraceae bacterium
TATTTTCACCAATAGCAAGTCGCAAACCAAATTCGCCATAGCGTCGTAATCCGCCTACAAGACCGGCATTCCAAAGCACAACTGACATGGCAAAAACAAATATAAAAATTACAATAAATTGAGCATTTTCAGAATAAGCAATCATGAAATCCATTCCACTTACTTTACTCATGGGCGCCATCGTAATCGAAAATTTATCTTCATTTTCAGTAAATTTACTATTAAAATCGTCAGCTAATTTCTCAGCTCTCGAATTATCGTAAGCCGATCCGGTAAAAAATCCCAGTACTTCGCCGGATGCATCTTCCATATTTAACGCAGCTCTTACATCTTCAATATCGGCTATTATCAATCCTTTATCCAAAAATTCGGTGCCAAAATGCAAAGTACCGCAAACGTTGAAATTATACATGGCCATATCGCCATACATAGTATTGGATATTAAAGTTACATCATCGCCGGTTTTCAAATTCATTTTTCTAAATAGCTCATTTGAAATCAAAACTTCGCCTTTCTTCTCCGGAAACCTGCCTGTCAATAGTTTGTTTTTCAAATCCATTCGCTCAGTTTCATCATTACTTCCAAGTATATGAATACCAATGCCCATTACATTTCCCTGCGACTGTGTGAAACCTGCACTATCGGGTGCATCGAGCAATCCTCCAAACTGTATTCGTTCGGTCCAGGTAATATCCGGATAGGTATCATGCATTGTTTTCAAAACGTTCTTAACATCAGTAATTGCATAATCGTTTGGCAGTTGCGATTGATTTTCACGGTAAGCTACGGTGGTAACTTTCACATGTCCCGACGTAAATTTGGCAGTTGTTTCAATACTGTCGGCAAATATACCGTTCATATACGCCTGTAGAAACACAGTCATCATTACACCGATGGTAACAACAATTATTGGTAAAAGACTTCGGCTTTTATCTCGCAATAATCCGTTTAATAAGAATTTTATCATAATTTACCCCCAACCCCCTAAAGGGGACTTTAAGTTAGTATTGATACCCCTAGCCCCTAAAGGGAACTAAGTTAGTATTGATTTCATTAAAATTTAAACCCCTACTCCTTATAAGAAACTTGGTCTTGAAGCCCCTTTAGGGGTTTGGGGTCATTCTTTTTTTACAATGCTTTTCCCCTGATAGCTTCAGTTGGAATCATTCGGGCAATTTTACGCGCCGGTAAATAGCTGACTACAGCTGTTACGATAAGAATGAAAATCATAGTTCCGATAACAAGTCCCGGAGTAACCGATACATACATCGTGTCACCCATGGCTATACCCATTTCATTCGCATCCATGTTGAACGAAATACCCTTGGTTACCATATACCATAGTAAAGGGGTTCCCCAAACAGCACCTAATACAAAAGCAAGTATTGCATTGAAAGTTCCTTCGAGCGTAAAATGCCACATCACTTCTTTTGGGGTCATTCCAAGCGCCACGAGTGTTCCTATTTCGCGTTGCCGACGGAAAATTGAAAGTGTTTGTGTATCAAAAATGGCCAGCATGGCCAGCAGCAGAAATATAAAATACATAACACTTGTTCCTGCCGATTTGGTTTCTACCAATAATCGGGTAGATTCGGTAAGTTTATCCACATCATTGAAATTCCAGCCTGACAAATCGATAATTTCTGTTTTGGGTGACTTAATCAGGTAATTAGCACAATCTTCCTGTAAAGTCATTTTTTGCAACTGTGCCAATGGCAACCACAAAATACCATTATCCACGCTCGGTACGGATGTTTTAAAGATTCCTGCAATCTGAATATCAGTTGCTTCAAATGTTCCGTTTTTGTCACGCCATCTTAGTGTCACCACATCGCCCGGTTTCAATCCGCTTTGTCTGGCCATAAATGCTCCCATTATTGCTGAAATTACCGTTGAATCATTTTTCATATCAGCCGTTGGTAATTTCAGGATTTGCTGTTCCGGACGGATTCCTTTCAGCAACACTCCTTTCATTCTTCCATTAGGATAAATACTGCCCTGGGTAATAAGAACAGGTTCGATTAAATGATTATCAATATCTTTCTTAAACACGGTAGGGATTTTAACGGCGCTTGAGTCGAGCGAAAATGGATCGTAAGGATCATAATTCTCCTGCCAGTACTGACCATCGGCAATTTCCCATTTCACGGTGTCATCTACGGCTTGTGTACTCCATCCTTTTAATAATCCCTGCATTAAAATTATCAATACAAAAGAAATGGAAAGTACAAATACATTCAATCCTGTTTTTAACCCGTTGCCTACCAGGCTTCTGAACGCGGTTTTAAATAAGACCCCGGTACTCCGAAAAGAACCCCTAACCCCTAAAGGGGAACTTGCATCTTTCCCCTGAAGTGGATTTGAGTTGGTAAAGTCGATATTTTTATTAATTTTGCTCATAATTCAAATTTTCAGTAATCAATTGTATTATCTCTTACTCCCCTTTAGGGGACGGGGGTGTGATTTTTTTATCTTCCACCACTTTACCATCTTCCAGTTTTATAATTCTTTTCAAATAACCAATTACTTTTTCGTCGTGTGTGGCAAAAATAAAACTGGTCTTTAATTCTTCATTCAGTTTCAGCATCATTTTCAGGATATTGTGCGAATTTGCCGAATCAAGATTAGCTGTAGGTTCGTCGGCAAGCACAAGTACCGGGCGTTTTACCATAGCTCTTGCGATAGCTACCCGTTGACATTCGCCGCCCGAAAGTTGTGCCGGACGTGAATTCACTTTATCGGTAAGACCCAACCATTCAAGTGCTTCCATTACCCGTTTTTTACGTTCACCTGCCGACATATTCAGCAAAAGCAAAGGAAATTCAACATTCTCAAACACGGTATAAACCGGTAACAAATTGTAATTCTGGAAAATGAAACCCAATTCTTCCTTTCTTAACTTTGCAGCCTGTTTCAGTGTCAACCGACCGACTGATTTCCCCAACACCATCACTTCACCTTCAGTAGGCACATCCAGAGAACCAATAATATTCAAAAGAGTGGTTTTACCCGAACCGCTGGGTCCGACAAATCCGGTAAATTCGCCTTCCGTAAATTGCAAATTCACACCATTGAGCGCTGTGAAAGATCCTGTACCGACAGGAAATTTTTTAACTAAGTTTTTTACTTCTACGATTGTCTTCATATTATTTTCATTTGAAAAGTCTTTACTCCTTGTTTTGCAAGTGGGTGTGGCCACTTGTTAAAAATTATAGCTCACCATTAACTGAATGCCTTTACCCGAAAATAAGTTTTTACTGTTTGCCTGAAATGAAAGTAGTTGGGAATTGGCAGGATTCCAGAATCCGATTGCAAAAATGCTCCATTTATCGTAAGTACGGCTCCAGCTTGCATAATTAAAAAGCATATTTTGTCCCGGCACATAAAATAACATCAACGAAATATTATCCATAATAGAGAGTGAATAAGTAAACATTGAACCTAACAAATTAAGCGCAGTTCCTTCAACGAAAAAACGATCACCTGTATGAAAGCGAAGATATTCCACAGTAGCTCCCAAACCACTTCCAACAGGGAATGTATAATCGACACCTACATTCCACATATCCTGAAAACGGGGAATCATGATATTATTTTGTTCGGTAATGGTTGTCGAACTTTCGAACCAAACACCCGCACCGATATCCCATTTTCCATCCAAACCAATTCGCGATTCATTAAGCACCTGATAATCGTTCCATTTGCTTGATAATAAATTTATAGCATGTACTTTTCTATAATTCGTACTTAATCCCAATTCTCCTTTTAACACAGGCAATTCCACTCTTCCTCCCAGTTCAGGCTTCCATTGTTCGGTGCCGTTAAATTCCCATCCTTTTCGGTTTTTGTTTCCAATCAAACCCCAGACCCAGATATTGGCATTATTTTCAAAAAAGTACTTTCCCAACAGACCATAAACGCCATTTGTCAACTTCAGCGGATCACGCACATCCATTTCGTCGAACCACATCAGCGGTCTAAACATTTTTGCGCTTCCAAAGTTAATTTTCTGCAATCCACCCCGTATTTCCCATCGGTCTGTGGAATACCTCAACCATACCCGGTAAGGGCTTATTTCACCATTTTTGGAAGAATAATCAAGACCGGTAAAGTTGAGTGTACCGTTGAGGTGGAGCGATGCTTCAAAATCCAGTTTCGAATGTTTGCCGGTATTAAAATTGCCAAGTAACGATGGTACAAACCTGCCTCCGGTCTGAATGTGTGCCGGGTTGGAAAATTGGAAAACCGACCAGCCGGTGATTTGACCGCCGAGTGAAACAGTATTTCCGGAATTATCCTGATTGGGAAGTGAACTATCAACCACTTCGGGTGATTTATTATGCAACGAATCAGCCCTTTCCTGAGCATTTACAAGAAAAACAGGTAGAAAAATGAGCAGGAATGAAAGCCTTTTCATAATTTATAAGCATAAGAATACCAGCCGTAAAGTTACATGCAAATAGTGAATATTATTACCGTTGCATATAATATTTTTCATATAATTCATTTCAGTAAAGTCAAAATAATATTTTAAGTATGCTTTGATTTTATTTCCTTAAAATTATCATTACTTTTGTGTGTTCATTCAAGTACATATTAATGAGATGAAAAAGCCATGCCAATATACTTTTGACATACAAGGGAATGTTTAATGGTGTAGCTTGTCCCGATTTATCGGGATTCCATGTGACCTTAATGTAAAAAATAAAAAAATAATCGTATGAAAAAACAGTATACCTTCAATGAACTGCGTCAAAAGGCAGCATCCTATTGCTCAATATCAGAGCATTGCAGTTCGGAAGTAGAGCAGAAATTAATTGCCTGGGGTGTTGAGGAACCGGACAGAAAAAAAATAGTAGCTCAGTTGATTGCCGATGATTTTATTAACGAGAAACGTTTCGCCAGGGCATTTGTGCGAGATAAATTTCATTTGAATAAATGGGGAAAGATAAAAATCACAATGGCACTCCGCGAAAAAGGAATTGATAAAGAGTTGATTAACAGTTCGATGAGTGTTATTGACGATGGTGAATACGAAGAAATGCTGGCATCACTGCTTAAAGCGAAGGTCAAATCCATCAAATACGAGTTCGAATACGAAAAGCAGGGAAAATTATTCCGTTTCGCTCAAAGTCGCGGATTCGAAAATCAGGTGATCGACCGGATTATTCGGAATATATAGACATAAAGACAAAAGACAACCAAAAAATCAACAATTACTCTATCCTCGCAGCTTCCCATCCTATCATAGCTTTTTTTCGGGCTGCTCCCCAGTGGTACTGCCCCAGTACACCCGACGAACGAATGACACGATGGCAGGGAATAAGAAATGAAACCGGATTATCGCCCACGGCTGATCCTACAGCGCGTGTGGCTTTCGGATTGTGAATTTGTTCTGCTATCTCGCCGTAAGCCGAAAGTTTCCCTTCGGGTATCTTCAGCAGCGTTTCCCATACTTTCAGCTGAAATTCAGTGCCCTTCAGGTGCAACGTTATTTTTTCAGGGTTTTCCGGAATTTCATCAAAAAACCGGATGACTTTTTCAATCAATTCATCGTTTTGCTCTGCATACGTTGCATTGGGAAAAAGTTCTTTCAGTTCGTCAAGCATCTGCTCTTTATCTTCGGAAAAAGCCAGGTAGCAAATACCTTTCCCCGTAGAGGCAACGAGCATTTCGCCAAAAGGACTGTAACTGTATGAATACCTGATAATCAGATTCTTTCCTCCGTTTTTGTATTCACCGGGTGTCATCCCTTCTATTTTTACAAAAAGATCGTGCAGGCGCCCGGTGCCGGAAAGTCCAATGCCGCCGGCTGCATCAAAAAGGCTCAATTGCGAGTCTTTAAGCACTTCTTTTGCCCGGTTGACCGTGAGATACTGCAGCATTTTTTTCGGGCTTATACCTGCCCAGGACTGAAACATCCGTTGAAAATGATACGGACTCATATTTACATGCGAGGCAATTTCATCCAGTCCGGGCTGCTGAAGGGCATTCGTGTACATATACCCGATTGCCTGCGAAATTCGTTCAAAATCGAAATGTTGTTGAGTTGTCATTTTTTTTTCTTCAAAAATACCGGGAACGAAAGGACTAAGCAACCCGATTCTTGCTTTTTTCAGACTTGAAACATCCGATTTTCAGCAATTCAACCAAATATTTTAACATTCCAAACTTTCAAAAACTTGATAAACTTTCAAACTTGATGAACTTTCAAACTTGATGAACTTTCAAACTTGATGAACTTTCAAACTTGATAAACTTTCAAACTCTTTTCACTAAAGTTCTGCATCTTTTTCCGGATCAATTATTACCGGTTCGGGGA
>JAGPGR010000115.1 GCA_018055865.1 Paludibacteraceae bacterium
AGTTTTAACACGTGCATATTCTGTGGCTGATGCATCCGATTTGTAACGAAGAAAGAAATATTCGTCGTTAATGCCTCCGCTCAGATAGCTGTCTAACTGAGTGAATCTGACCCCCGAAGCCACACTAAGTCTGTTTCGGTTGAATGTCAATTCCGGTTTAATGCCGAAATAGGCAATGGATGAGACGTTGTTCACGCTCGAAGTGTACATACTATAGCCGGAGTAGGGGCTGATATCCTGGCGCACCGACCAGTTTTCACTCAACTGACCGGACACAGTGGCACCGCTAAACTCAAATCCGAGTAAAAACCGGTGATTTTGCTGAGCTATTAAAGAAGTAACCAGAAGAAGTGAAACCACTATGAATCCTGTTTTTCTCATATATTTTTGACTTTGGGCTGATGGTTATTTTTTGCAAAGATATTATATTGTTTCACTCGCTGAAATTTTCTATTTATTGAAGAAATAACAACAGACCAGAAACCTGTGGGTTTTTCGTAAAAAGGATCGTTTATGCTTGCTTTAGTGCAGCTTTTAAGACCTATAATTAACAGAATGATCAGACTTGTAAGCATGGGTGAGGTTTAGGATTTCAAGTACGAAGTGACTTCATATCAATAAGATGGATTTTTCAGACAAAACGCTGCATTCAGGGTGAGTTAAATATTGTTAAAGTTTTTTTATCTCCATGATCGGTCAAATTTCTTCCAATCCTCCTTTTACCTATGACTCGGAAAACGAATCTATTTTAAGGGGTTTTGGAGGATAAAGAAAATTTCTTTACTATCTTTGTACATTCATTATTTAATCAAAATAACACGGACTATTAGTGCATACTTGCTTTAGCGGCTTATATCTAATAGTTTAAAGGCTAAAGGGATGGCAGGTTTTACAAAATGGATTACAGGTGGATTGGGCTTTGTGCTGGGAGGCCCGATCGGAGGTTTGATAGGATTTGCTATCGGATCGCTTATTGATGGATCTGCCGGACTTGTCAATTACGGCGAATATCAGGAACAAACTCAGCGGGGCAGAAACCCTCACAGCAGAACTGCCGAAGGTGATTTCAAAATTAGTCTTCTGGTATTGATAGCTTGTGTAATGAAAGCCGACGGAAGCCCCAAAAAGCAGGAACTGGACGTTGCCAAGCGATTTTTGCTTGCTAATTTTGGTGAGGATGGAGCGCTGGAAGCACTGCAAATTCTGAAAAATCTTCTGAGACAAGACATCAACGATGTAGAAGTGGCCAGACAGATAAATTATGCGATGAACTATGCATCCAAACTGGAATTGATTCATCTATTGTTTGAAATTGCATATGCCGACGGTGCCGAAAATCAGTATGAACTGACTGTAATTCAGCGTATTTCGTGGAATCTGGGCGTAAGCAATCTCGATTTCGATGCATTGAAAGCTCCTTATAACCGCACTAAGGACGTAAACTGGGCTTACGCAGCACTGGAATTGAAGCCTACGGCCACCGACGATGAAATTAAAAAGGCCTACCGCACGATGGCAAAGAAATATCATCCGGACACAGTGGCCAATCTCGGAGAAGAGATAAAGAAAAAAGCGACCGAGAAATTCCGATCGGTAAATGAAGCATACGAGGAGCTGAAAAAGCAACGGGGATTAAAATAAATATGCTCCGTAAATCCGGTGACAGTTGGCATACAAGCAACAAGAGGTGCTTTTAAATGGTTGGGGTGAATATCGTTTGCGGCTTTGGAGGAGTTAATATCACATTCTTTATTCTATTAGCTAATTAGTATGTTTTGTCCAAAGATATAAAAATAGCTAAAATTTTAACAAATGCAACAAATTTCCCTTTCAGGGGTTAGGGGCAGTAATATGAGTTTATACATTTACAATACTTTATCACGCTCGAAAGAGCTTTTCGTCCCGCTTCATGCACCGAATGTGGGTATGTATGTGTGCGGACCCACGGTGTATGGCAATCCGCATCTGGGACATGCACGTCCGGCCATTACGTTCGATGTGCTGTTTCGGTATTTGAAATATCTTGGCTACAAAGTTCGCTACGTTAGAAATATTACCGATGTAGGCCATCTGGAAAATGATGCCGACGAAGGTGAAGATAAAATCGGCAAAAAAGCCCGACTCGAAGAACTCGAACCGATGGAAATAGTTGATTATTATACACTTCGCTATCACAAGGCGATGGAAATGCTGAATGTGCTTCCTCCAAGCATCGAGCCGAAAGCATCGGGACATATTTTGGAACAGATTGAATTTGTGGAAAAAATTCTGAGTGCAGGATTTGCATATGAAAGCGATGGTTCCGTTTATTTTGATGTTGTAAAATACAATCAGAAATACAACTATGGTAAACTTTCCGGAAGAAATATCGACGAATTGCTTGAAACAACCCGAACACTTGACGGACAAAATGAAAAACGCCGTTCGGTAGATTTTGCACTTTGGAAAAAAGCGTCGCCCGAACATATTATGCGTTGGAAAGCACCCTGGAGCGTAGGTTTTCCGGGTTGGCACATGGAATGTTCGGCAATGGCAACCAGGTATCTGGGTGAAGAATTTGATATTCACGGCGGCGGAATGGATTTGATGTTTCCGCATCACGAGTGTGAAATAGCTCAGAATCAGGCAGGACTTGGCAAAAGCAGTGTGAAATATTGGATGCACAACAATATGATAACCATCGGCGGACAGAAAATGGGAAAATCGCTCGGAAACTTTATTACGCTGGATGAATTTTTCACCGGAAATCATCCGCTACTTTCCAGACCGTTCAGTCCGATGACCATCCGTTTTTTTATTTTGCAGGCACAATACCGAAGCACAGTTGATTTCAGCAGCGAGGCGCTGGAAGCCTCCGAAAAAGGCCTGGAGCGCATGATGGAAGGTTACGCTCGCTTACAAAATCTCTCCCACAGCGAAACGTCATCGATAGAAATTAGTAATCTTCGCCAGAAATGCGAAGAAGCAATGAACGACGACCTGAATACACCGATTGTAATTTCGTATCTGTTTGATAATCTAAGAATTATAAATTCTGTGCACGATGGGAAAGAAACTTTGTCGCAATCCGATTTGCATGAATTGAAATCCGTTTTCAATCTTTTCATCGAAGAAATTTTAGGGCTTCAAACTACCGAAACTGTTTCTGAAGTGCTTGATGCTTACAAAAAAGCTGTTGATTTGTTGCTCAATATCCGATTGGAAGCCAAGAAAAATAAAGACTGGTCGACATCCGACAAAATACGCAACGAGCTTACAGCGCTCGGCTTCGAAATAAAAGATACGAAGGAGGGATTTGAGTGGAAGATATAACTCAAAAGTATATCTCACCGGAGCATCACTGAAAAAATTTAGGCCAAAAGTGGTTTGCTTTTTCTACTATGGAAATGGATGCAGGCATGATATTTTCAGAAATATCCCAATAAATCACATGAATCAAACTAATCAAAGTTCAGACAATGGAAACAACAAGACAACAAAAAATAGCCCGAATGCTTCAGAAAGAGCTGGGTGATATTTTTCTTCATTATGCACGCGAAATGCAGGGTACTCTTATCAGTGTCACTGCCGTAACTATCAGTCCCGACCTCAGCGTGGCTCGGGCCAGATTGAGCATTTTTCCAAGTGAAAAATCCAAAGAAGTAATCGAAAAGATTAACGGAGAATCAAAATCCATTCGGTTTGAATTGGGTAAACGTGTACGATTTCAGTTGCGGATAATTCCCGAACTCTTTTTTCACGTTGACGACAGCCTGGATTATCTTGAAAATATCGACAACTTGCTGAAACAATAACCACCGACTCCCAAAGCGGGAGTTTGATCAGGTTATCAGAAGATGAGAATCATTGAAGTTTTAAAAAAATTACACATTCTTTCAATAAAATGAATTCATCCTGCACTTTTTTCCGTAAGTGGTTATTAGCAGGGCATTTCAGAAAATATGGACAACCAAAAATTTGCCGTTTGGGTAGCTAAGCGGTATCTTTTTTCCCGAAAATCACACAATGCTATAAATGTGATATCGGGAATTTCGGCTGCAGGTGTATCTATCGGTACAGCTGCGCTGATTTGTGTTTTGTCTGTTTTCAATGGATTCGGAACATTGATTCAGAATATGTTTTCAGCGTTTGATCCGGATCTGAAGATTTCGCTTGTGGAAGGAAAGACTTTTGATGCCAATTCATCCCGGTTTCAACAGATAAAAAAGGGGAAATCGGTGGCCAGTTACGCCGAAGTGATTGAAGAAACGGCTTTACTTAGCTTCAATGACCGGCAGATGCCTGCCAGAATAATGGGCGTGAGCGAAAGTTTTAACAAGGTTACAAAAATTGACAGCATCATGTACGATGGCAGATTTCTGTTGTTCGATGGCGCATTTGAACGTACCGTAATCGGAATTGGAGTGGCCAATAAGTTGGGAATGAATGCTCAAATGATAACTCCTCTTCAGATACTTGCCCCCAAAAGAACCGTCCGGATTAATATGGTGCGGCCTGAAAACAGTTTCAATCCTGCATCTGCTTATATTTCAGGTGTTTTTGTAGTCAATCAACCCGAATACGATGACGAGTATGTACTCACTTCGCTAAAACTAGCCCGTGAATTATTTGAGTATGACCAGAATACTGTTTCGAGCCTGGAGCTGAAAATAAAGCCGGGAGTCAGTGTGCAGAAAACCAAATCGGAAATCAGACAAATACTTGGCGATAACTTCAAAGTACTGGATAAATACGAACAACAGGAGGATTTTTTCAAAATTACAAAAATGGAGAAATGGATTACCTATCTCATTCTATGTTTTATATTGCTTATTGCCACCTTCAACATTATCGGATCCCTCTCCATGCTGATTCTCGAGAAAAAAGATGACATTCAAATTCTTAGAAGTCTGGGCGCAGACGAGAAACTGATAAAACGAATATTCTTATTCGAAGGTTGGATGATATCGCTTTTAGGAGCGTCGTTGGGTATTGCTTTGGGAATAGTAGTGATTTTGATCCAGCAGCATTTCGGCATCTTGAAACTTGGCGGCGATAATTACGTTGTGGATGCTTATCCGGTAGTATTATTATTCTCAGATGTTCTCATTTCTTTTGTCAGCGTCCTGATTATGGGATTTCTGGCGGCTCTTTATCCCGTAAAATACATTTCAGTAAGTAATAAAGATGAAGTATAAAGCACGTAAAACGAGCACATTTTTTATTTCAGATTATGGAAAATACATTTGAAAATACAACATTAAGAAAGGTGAGAATTTTTAAGAAATCAGTTGAGAAACTCAGTTTTTGGATTCTTGTAGTCATCACTTTTTTTTCCTGTAAGCCGGTAGAACCGCCCGCGCCATATCAGTACAATGCTGCTCCTGCTTTCAAATGGGGATTTGCTGATTTTTACGGGAGTTATTACAGCCATTACGGCAACCCAAATAATACAGTCAGCCTCCATTTATTTACCGGAAATTTATTTTTGAATGAAGAAAGTGCATTGGAAGGCACCGGTCAATATCTGATTATGGAAGACATATTCAGTGCTCCTTCAGATACTTTGCTGCCTGCAGGAAATTACCGGGCAGCCGAAACCGGCGAACCCTTTACATTTTACGCCGGGAAAAAATTTGAAGACAATCGGGAATCCATTCCTTCGGGGGCTTTCATTTATTACATCGAATCGGACCCGACAAAATCGAAAATAGCCTACGTAACAGATGGGACAATGAAGATAAATGTCTCTTCAGAAGGAATTTACGATATTCAATGCAATTTTACACTGGATGGAAAAACGGAGTTAAAAGGTACATTCAAAAGTGAACTTCCCCATTTCGACAGATTTGCAGTTACGCCTGCAAGTGCCTCAAGGCATAGATTGAAATTACAATCACCTGTTAACTAACTGATTATGTTAACATCCCGCAGAATCGGATTAACCACCCGACAAGCTGTCAATCAATTTCTTACATCTGCTCCCCAAAGCAATTTATTTCGCAAGGTATCAAAAAACGTGTGATTCAAGGGTTTAAGAACCTGAATACAGTAATCCGCTTTTTTCAAACGCAGACGGGTGCTGTGATCCAGAATTTTTGAACGGCCATCAATGGAAACCAGGTAGCTGTTGCTTCTGCTTATCACATTCATATCTATTTCCCAGTCGTCGGGCACAATAAGTGGACGCACATTCAGACTATGCGATGCAACGGGTGAAATCACAAAACTCCTCGCCTGTGGCACCACTATCGGTCCTCCGGCACTCATCGAATAGGCCGTTGAACCTGTTGGAGTGGAAATAATCAATCCGTCGGCCTGGTAAC
>JAGPGR010000003.1 GCA_018055865.1 Paludibacteraceae bacterium
CAACGAATCTTGTTTTCGATTTCCCTGGAATATCTAGGAATTAATTTTCCACAAAAAAAATATCACTATGGATAGAAGAAAATTTTTGAAATCAGTAGCCATAACCGGTGCTGTAGCAGTTGGCGGAAAAACGCTTCTGAAGGAAAGCTCCGGAATGGATATTCTTTCTCAGACATTTGTAAATGGCGCCAGTGCTGCTCCGGCAACCACAGCAGCCAACTTCGATTTGGTTGCGGTTCTTGGCGGTGAGCCCGAAGCCATGTTTCGCAAAGCCATTGCTGAAATGGGGGGGATGGGAAAATTTATAAAAAAAGGAGATAAAGTGGTTGTAAAACCAAATATCGGCTGGGACAAATCGCCTGAACTGGCTGCCAATACCAATCCTAAACTGGTAACCGAAGTTATCAAACAGTGTTTCAAAGCAGGCGCCAAGGAAGTGACCGTATTTGACCACACGTGCGACGATTGGCGGAAATGCTACACCAACAGCGGCATTGAAGCGGCTGCCAAAGCTGCCGGAGCAAAGGTAGTACCGGCACATCAGGAGTCTTATTATCGCCAGGTAGCACTCCCAAAAGGCAAAAGCCTGAAATCTACCAAGATACACGAAGCAATTGTAAATTGCGATAAATGGATTAATATTCCGGTTTTGAAGAATCATGGTGGTGCTCAAATGACCATTTCGATGAAAAATTACATGGGTATTGTCTGGGACCGGGGTTTTTTCCATGCCAATGACCTGCAGCAATGTATAGCCGATGTGTGTACGTACGATAAACGACCGGTGCTCAATATTGTTGATGCCTACAGACTGATGAAAACCAGCGGACCCCGTGGAAAATCGGCTTCTGACGTAGTCCTGACCAAAGGTCTTTTTATCTCACAGGATATAGTAGCGGTGGATACTGCTGCCGTTAATTTCTTCAGCCAGGTACGCGAAATGCCACTCGCAAAAGTATCCCATTTGTCCAAAGCTCAGGATTTGAATGTGGGAACCATGGATCTGAACAAACTCAAAGTGAGAAGAGTGAAGATATAAAAATCTTTGACTTCAATATTGGAATCGAGACGATGTTTGCATAGTCCTTTCCTTTTATTTATTCCAAAACAGGGAATTCATTCAAAATATTATGCTCAAAAAAATACGTGTAGGAGTTTCATTGGCTCTTTTAGTTCTGATTACGTTTTATTTTCTTGATTTTGCTGAGTTGTTGCCTTTAAAATTCGATTTTTTGGCTCACATTCAGTTCATCCCTGCTCTTTTGTCGCTTAATGCCCTGATATTAATTTCGTTGGTTGTACTGACACTCCTTTTCGGACGTGTATATTGTTCGTCTGTATGTCCTATGGGCGTATATCAGGATTTTGTGGCCTGGCTTTCAAAAAAACTTTCAAAAAAACTTCTCAAAAAAAGGAAAAAATACTCCTACAGTTCGGCCAAAAACGTGTTGAGATGGGTAGTTTTGGGTGTTACGTTGATCTCTTTTCTGTTTGGTTTTACTTTTTTTGTAGGACTTATCGATCCGTACGGCGCCTACGGTCGGATGGTTACGCACATTTTCCGCCCTGCCTATTTAGCCGGCAACAACGTTCTTCAGTCGATTTTTACACAATTCGATAACTATACTTTTTACAAAGTCGGTATTTACGGATTAGGTGTTTTTTCATTTGTAGTGGCTCTGATTACTATGCTTGCTATTGGATTTTTGGCCTGGAAACACGGAAGAACATATTGCAATACGATTTGTCCGGTGGGCACTACGCTTGGTTTTCTGAGTAAATTTTCTTTTTATAAAATTCAGTTTGTAGAAACTGCTTGTAATTCCTGCGGACTCTGTTCAATGAATTGCAAAGCTTCCTGCATCAATTCTGACAATAGGACTGTGGACTACAGCCGTTGCATCAATTGTTTCAACTGCATTGAAGCCTGTAACCGGAATGCTATGAAATATGCTCCGGTTAACTTAAAGAAAAAATTATCAGAGAAGGAGTCAGGTACGGTTGAAATTGACAAATCAAAACGACGTTTTTTGTCGGCCACAGTGGCCACTACCGTAGCTGCCACAGGTCTACTGGCACAAAAGACTGTAGGCGTTGATCTGAAAAAAGAGGTGAAGCGCGAACATCCCATTGCGCCTCCGGGAGCAAAAAGTGTGGACAATCTGCAGAACAAATGTGTTTCATGTCATTTGTGCGTAAGCAAATGTCCCTCACATGTTATCAAACCGGCATTTCTGGAATATGGATTAGGTGGAATGATGCTACCTAAATTGTATTTTGACCACGGTTTTTGCAATTACGATTGCACTATTTGTAGTGAAGTATGTCCTACAGGAGCCATTTTACCACTTACCATCGAGGAGAAACATGCAACCCAAATGGGTAAAGTCCATTTTGTTATTGAGAATTGCATTGTATATACAGACGAAACCAATTGTGGAGCCTGCTCTGAGCATTGTCCTACTCAAGCTGTAAGCATGATTCCCTACAAAGATTCATTAACCATTCCACACACCGAAACTGAGATTTGTGTGGGATGTGGAGGCTGTGAATACGTTTGTCCGGCCATTCCATATAAAGCCATTTATGTGGAAGGAGTGGAGAAGCACAATCAGCTAATCTTTGAACACGAAGAGCAGGAGCAGGTCGAAATCAATGATTTTGGATTTTAGTTTTTTAGAAGTTTAAGTCTGCGAATATCTAATTATCAGATTTTCTATTAAAATTTAGTACCTAATTTTTCAACACATATAGCAATATATCCATGAAACGAGCTGAGATTATAGTATTATTCGTATCCACGTTTTTATTTACCGCGATAGTTGCTGGTCAGGCAAATGTAATATCATTTGTAAATACAGAAAAATATGTAACTGCTCAAAACGATGCCACTGCTTTGAAATCGAAACGTCCGGAACTCAATGCACGACTCTTCCGCTCCGATGCAGTGGAGAAAAAAATTGCGTGGGTAGTCAGTCAGCTTCATAACCCCTACCTTGCCTGGATGTTTCAAAATTGCTATCCAAACACGCTGGACACTACCGTACATTACCGAAAACTCAACGGCGAGGATGATACATTTGTGTACACCGGTGATATTCATGCCATGTGGCTTCGCGATTCGGGTGCGCAGGTTTATCCCTATGTGCAGCTAGCCAACGAAGATCCTGAACTGAAAAATATGCTTCGGGGAGTGATACTTCGCCAGCAAAAATGCATCGTTATTGATCCTTATGCCAATGCATTCAACGATGGGCCAACCGGAGGACACTGGCAAACGGATGTAACCGATATGAAACCCGAACTTCACGAACGCAAATGGGAGATTGACTCCCTGTGCTATCCTATCCGTTTGGCTTATCAGTATTGGCTGGTTACGGGCGATACTTCGGTGTTTGGGAAAGACTGGCAGGAAGCCATTCGACTCACTGTTCAGACTTTCAGGGAGCAGCAACGCAAAGAAACCAACGGCCCTTACTCCTTTTTACGGGAAACCGACAGACAACACGATACATTGTCAAATGGCGGACTGGGAGCACCGGTAAATCCAGTAGGGCTGATTGTCTCTTCTTTTCGCCCTTCCGACGATTCTACCATACATCAGTTTTTGGTTCCATCAAATTTCTTTGCCGTTACCTCCTTGCGAAAAGCAGCTAAAATACTTCAGGATGTAAATGGTGACACTCAGCTGGCAAACGAATGCCTTATTCTGGCTAAAGAAGTAGAATCTGCTTTGAAAAAATATGCAGTGCACAAACATCCTAAATACGGTAAAATATATGCTTTCGAAGTGGACGGATTTGGCAATAAACTTCTGACCGACGATGCCAACGTGCCAAGTTTGCTGAGCATGGCTTATCTGGGCGATGTTGACGTTAAAGATAAGATATATCAGAATACCCGTCGGTTTGTATGGAGCAATGACAATCCGTATTTCTTCAGCGGAAAAGCGGGTGAAGGAATTGGAGGTCCTCATATCGGATACGACATGGTTTGGCCTATGAGCATAATGATGAAAGCATTCACAAGTAACAACGATGCCGAAATAAAAGCGTGTGTAGAAATGCTTATGAAAACCGATGCCGGTACCGGTTTTATGCACGAGTCTTTCCACAAAGACAATGCAAGTAAATTTACCCGGGAATGGTTTGCCTGGCAAAACACACTTTTCGGAGAATTAATTCTGAAAATAATTGACGATGGTAAGTTAGACCTGCTGAATAGTATTCAATAACCCGGACGTAAGGAGAAAGAAATCAATTAAACCATTTTGCCAAAACAACACTTTAGTTTTTAGAACCACACATCCTTTGCATTAACTAATCTTTGACTTGCTTGAAATACAGGAAGATGTCCATTAGTTGTTCAAATATTTCGCAAAAGAGAAAGAATTATTTTCAATTTTCACCGTTGGAATTTGATGTTATTTCAGAAAAAAAGAGTAATTTTGAATCCCGATATCAACACTCCTAAAACTACATCGGGACATGACTACTTCAACTCAAATCGGTTTTGACAACGAGAAATATCTTCAAGAGCAATCGGAGGCTATTCTTGAACGTGTAAGCAGATTCAACGATAAACTTTATCTTGAATGTGGAGGAAAAATCCTCTACGACTACCATGCAGCACGTGTTTTGCCCGGTTTCGACCCGAATGTAAAAATCCGCCTTTTACAAAAACTGAAAGACAAAATTGATGTCATTGTATGTGTACATGCCGGTGACCTGGAGAGAAACAAAGTCAGAGCTGACTTCGGGATAACGTACGATGTGGATGCATTCAAGAGCATTGATGATATGAATTGGTTTGGTATAAATGTAGCAGCTGTGGTTATAACGCGCTTTAAAGACCAGCCGGCAGCTGTCACTTTCAAAAATAAGCTCGAACTTAAGGGCATCAAAGTGTATCTGCATTACCCTACAAAAGGGTATCCTACCGACGTAGAGAAAATAGTAAGCGATGAGGGATATGGAGCCAATGAATATATCAAGACCTCAAAACCAATTATTGTGGTTACCGGACCGGGTCCGGGTAGTGGAAAACTGGCCACCTGCCTGTGCAATCTCTATCACGATTACAAAAAAGGAATAAAAGCCGGATATGCCAAATTTGAGACTTTCCCGATTTGGGATTTGCCGCTGAATAACATGGTAAATGTGGCATATGAAGCCGCTACAGCCGACCTTCGTGACCGTAATATGATTGATACACACCACAAAAAAGCATATGGTGTGGAGGTTGTGAACTACAACAGAGACATCGAAGCATTCAATTTGTTGAAACGGATTCTTGAAAAAATTACCGGGGGTGAAGCCATGTATCAATCACCAACCGATATGGGCGTAAACAGAGCAAGTTCCGGAATAGTTGACAATCAGATTGTACAGGAAGCTGCCTATCAGGAAGTGATACGAAGGTATTTCAGAAGCGCAGTGGAATATGCCATGGGATTGACAGGAAAATCTACACTCGACCGCTCACTGGATATAATGAACCGAATCGGCGCCAAAGAAAGCGACCGTAAAGTGGTTGCTGCAGCCCGCAGTGCTGCTGTGGCTGCCGAAGAAAAAGGAATGGGATATGGAGGAATTTACAGCGGGGCAGCTGTTGAACTGCATGATGGCACAATTATTACCGGTAAAAGTTCGCCCTTGTTTCATGCTTCTTCCAGTATGATATTGAATGCTACGAAGCACCTTGCAGGATTGCCTGACAGCATGATTCTGCTGCCTGAAAGCATTATCGACTCAGTAACTCATCTGAAAAAAGACATTCTTAACGGCAAAAAAATAAGCCTAGACGTGGAGGAAACCCTCATTTCGCTGGCTATAAGTGCTACTTCAAATCCGGCAGCCAAAATGGCTTTGGAAAAACTCACCGAATTGTATGGCTGCGAAATGCACTCAACGCACATTCCTACTCCGGGTGATGAAGCCGGATGTCGTAAACTGAAAGTGAACCTGACCTGCGACCCGATATTTTCAAGCAAAAGGCTCTTTATCAGCGAATAGAATTCTGATTTAAAATGAAAATGATTTTTTAAGTCAATTAAATAGATCTCTCTTGAACGAGACTTTTTTCTTTTTGCTAAATGCTTAGAATGTTGTATTTCTTGTTAATTTCGTCCTGAGCGGTTAGAATTTCTTCGAGAGTAGGGAAAAAAACTTTTTCTTCCGTTTCCTTGCCTTCAGCATCTGTAATGGTGTATGCAAAATAGCCGTCATTACCTTTTGAAAGGCTTTTCCAGCCGCTGTTTTCATTGTGTCTGAACTCGCAGTAGTGAAACAGAATTTCGTAGCGGTAAAGTTCAAAAACCACCCTGACTTTTTTCCCTTCCGGGCGGTCAAATTCTATGTAATCGGTATGTTCTTCCATCTTTCTTTGAGCTCACTAGTGTTTCTTATTAAAATTACTTTCCGATGCAAAATTTTGAAAAAATAGATGTAAGTATCTCATTATTAGTGATATGGCCTGTTATTTCACCCAGATGATACATGCATTCGCGGATGTCCTGACTCAGAAAGTCACCCGAAATTCTGCTTTCGATTCCGTCAATCACCCGTTTGATGTCGCTTTGGGCAAGAAGAAGGGCTTCATAATGGCGAACATTATTTACTATAATGTCGTCTGGTTTGATTAGTTCCAGTTGCGATGCATGAATAAGCGCTTTTTTTAGGTTATCAGTATTGATACGTTTTTTGGCCGAAATGTAGATTCGCTCCCCTTCAAACTGTTTGAAAAGTTCGTCGATTACTTCCCGTTCGTCCTCGGCCAGCTTGTCTATCTTGTTGAAAACCAGAATAATCTTTTTTCCCTGTGCGCGTCTGGCTATTTTTTCGGTCAGCCATTCGATGTGTTCTGTAATCTGTGTACAATCCACTATCCACAACACGATGTCGGATTGTTCTATTTTTTTGTATGTCAGGTTAATGCCTATTTTTTCAATGGCATCTGTCGTTTTGCGGATTCCGGCTGTATCGATAAAGCGAAATGAGATGCCGTCGATATTCACCAAATCCTCAATCGAATCACGTGTAGTGCCATGAATTTCTGACACAATAGCCCGTTCCTCATTCAGCAGCAGGTTGAGGAGCGTGGATTTCCCGACGTTCGTTTCGCCCACCAAAGCCACCGGAATGCCGGATTTCAACACATTTCCCGTCTTGAACGACTCGGCCAGTGAGCCTATTTTCTGATCGATTTCGTTGGCAAGTGAAGCCAATTGAGTCCGGTCGGCAAATTCTACGTCTTCTTCAGAAAAGTCGAGCTCCAGTTCTACCAGCGAAACGAAATGGAGCAATTTATCCCTTAATTTTTTCAATTCGTCCGAAAATCCACCCCTGATTTGGTTTATTGCCATTCGGTGTGATGCTTCGTTTGTTGAGGCAATCAAATCGGCAATGGCTTCAGCTTGCGACAAATCCATTTTTCCGTTGCGGAATGCTCTCATGGAAAATTCTCCGGGTTTGGCCAGCGAGCAACCTTTCTGAATAAGCAGCTGGAGTATTTTCTGCTGTATATACACCGATCCGTGACAGGAAATTTCCACTACATCTTCGCCAGTAAATGAATGAGGTGCACGGAATACGGTTGCGAGCACATCGTCTATCAGCAGGTTTTCTTTATCTCTGATCTGACCGAAATGCACTGTATTACCCGGTTTGTCGGCAAGTTTTTCATTAGGGCGGACCAATGTGTAAATCTTATCGCTAACAGCGAGAGCATTGCTGCCCGATATCCGGATAACGGCAATTCCACCCGTACCGGGAGGAGATGAGATGGCACATATCGTATTTTCCATAATTTTATTGAATAAATCCTTTTGGATACAAGTCACATTGAAGCGATGTTTTTGTCGAAATTATTCTGGCAGGAATTCCTCCCACAGTTACGTTGTCAGGAATGTCTTTATTCACTACAGCATTGGCGCCAATGGCTACATTGTTGCCGATTGTAATCTTTCCGAAAATTTTTGCACCCGGTCCGATGTAAACATTGTCGCCAATAGTCGGTGCTCCTTTATATTCACCTATAGAAGTGGAAGGATGAATGCGGCAGTTTTTCCCGATTTTGGCTTTGGGACTTACCACTATCGTTCCGTGGTGTACAATGCAAAGACCCTCTTCAAACACATTTTTCGGAACAGTGAGTCCCAGCCTGGTAGCCAAGCGGTGATTTATCACTTCCAGCCAGAGAATATACAATTTGTAGAATCTCCGATTTCGTTTTACGTTATAAAGATATTCTATTTTTCTTAATCGACGCAAAAAACGCAAACAATCTATTCTTAAGCAGGCATAGAAACTCATTTTGGTTAATCCATAAGCCTGCAAATCACGTTTCAGATAGTATTGATATGATTCTTTGCCGGTAATCATGTGGTTAAATTCGTTCCAAAACAGTTTGAACCAGTTTTTCGATATATGGTTTGTAGTCGGTATTGGCTGCTTCCACGCGTCTGTTGGCTATAATACAGCAAACGGTCATTGCCCGATGGCCCATCAGGCTCGCAAGCCCGGCTATGGCCGATCCTTCCATTTCGTAGTTGGTGATTTTATAGTTGTCGAAACTGAATTTTTCTATTTTATCATTCAAATGGGGGTCAGCCAGTCCAATACGCAATTCTCGTCCCTGAGGACCATAAAAACCATTGGCTGAAATAGTCACACCGCGGAGCATTTCATCTTGTCCGATTTTATTCACCAAACCGGCGTCGGCATCCACAACGTATGGAGCACAAAACTGAGGATTCCATTTTAACTGTTTTTTTACTTCTTTCTCAAACTCCAGGTCACAAACTCTATCTCTTCCTTCGTAGAAATTCAGCACACCGTCAAATCCGATTGATTTTTCGGATATAAGAAAACTCCCCAGTGGTATATCCGGTTGCATGCCGCCCGATGTGCCAATTCTAACCAGGGTAAGTTGTTTGAAATCGGGCTTTTCAGTCCTTGATTTCAGATCGATATTAGCCAGCGCATCCAGTTCGTTTACTACAATATCGATGTTGTCAGTGCCAATTCCGGTTGATATAACGGTTATGCGTTTGCCTTTATAGGAGCCTGTTATGGTGTTGAATTCACGGCTCGAAACAGAACATTCCTGTTCGTCGAAATAAGATGCCACTAAAGCAACCCGACCCGGGTCGCCTACCAGAATGATTTTATCGGAAATCTGCTCAGGTTTAAGGTGCAGGTGAAATATGCTACCGTCGTCATTGATGACGAGTTCGGAGGGAGGAAAATGTTTCATATTCTTTTTTTTCTATTATGTATTGAGTCTATATTACCTACAAATATAACTCTTTTTCATTAATAATGTTTTATTTACACCTCGGAATGCTGAAAGAGTTGCTGCAAAATTCCAAAAAAAGAGCTGATAATTTTATCAGCTCTTATATCTGGCGGTCAACTTAAGGGTTGGAATTTATTTTTTCTTTCGCCCACTTTTGATAAGTGCCTGCTCAAGCAGGTATTGAATTTGTCCGTTTGTACTTCGAAATTCATCAGCAGCCCATTTTTCTATGGCTTCCATCATTTCGTTATCTATTCGGAGTACAAAATTCTTGGTTTTATTTGTTTTATTTCCAGCCACTAAACAACCTTATTTTTTTTAATTATACAATGTTCCGGAATTAATTACCGGCTGAGCGTTGGTTTCGCCACACAGCACAACCAGCAGATTGCTTACCATAGCTGCTTTCTTTTCATCGTCCAGTTCAATAATTCCGTCTGCAGAAAGTTTATCCAGTGCCATTTTCACCATTCCTACGGCACCTTCCACTATTTTCTCACGGGCGGCAATGATGGCGTCGGCTTGCTGGCGACGAAGCATCACCGATGCAATTTCGGGTGCGTAAGCTATATAATTGATGCGTGCTTCTATCACTTCAATACCTGCTATTCTCAGTCGTTCGTTTATCTGACTTTCCAGCAGTTCGTTCATTTCTTCGCCTCCAGAGCGCAGGGTCAGGCTGTTTTCATCGCCCGATGTGTTGTGGTCGTAAGCATACACGCCGGCTACCTTGCGCAAAGCAGCATCACTCTGTATTTTAACGAAATTTTCGTAGGCTTTCATTTTGGTATTCACATTGTCTTGCAAGCCTGCTCCCGGCATTGCAGAAGCCATCGATGCGTTGTCGATTTCGAAGGATGCTTTGTACGTGTCCACCACTTTCCAAACTACCACCATACCGATCATGATTGGATTACCTGATTTGTCATTTACTTTTATGGGCTCGGCATCCAAATTTCGGGCACGAAGGGTAAGTTTCTTCTTGGTGTAAAATGGATTGACCCAGAAGAAACCATTTTCTTTCACAGTTCCCCTGTATTCTCCAAAGAACACCATTACCCTCGCTTCATTAGGTTCTATTTGCATAAATCCACCCCATGCTACTGTGTTGAAAATAAACAGCACCGTGCTCAGAATGGCATAAAAGGTGATAGCTCCGGAACTCAGAGTTTTGGAGGATACCGCCCATACAAACAGCAGTACAATGGCAATAAGCAATAATAAATTGAAAATAAGCATCGGAATTCCCGGAAGCTTAATACCTGAAAATTTTCCTTCTTTTGTTTCCATTTTTTTAATTCATTGTTTAATATCAAAATAATATCACAAAGATATAATTAAGAATGTTAAAATCCAAATTTTTTATCAAATATTTTTTTATCAAATTCATTTTTCACTAACTTGCAGCCTGAAAATGATTTTTTTTTCAGCCGAAGAAACTTAACAAGGAATTCAAGAAAATGAAAACTGTAGACAAGGTAGTATGGGGAGTAATAGGCGCAGGGAGTGTGTGTGAAGTGAAAAGTGTACCGGGAATGTACAAAGTTGCTCATTCTGAAGTGAAAACGGTGATGCGCCGTAATGCCGAAAAAGGGGCGGATTTTGTCCGCAGACACCGTATTCCCCATTCAACAACAAATGCCGATGATATTTTCAATGATCCGGATATTAATATTGTATATATCGGAACTCCCCCCGATACTCATTGTGAATATACCCTGAAAGCTGCCGCAGCCGGTAAAGCTGTGTATGTAGAAAAGCCCATGGCCAACTCGGATGAGGAATGTTCTGAAATGATAAAAGCCTGTAAAGAGGCTAATGTGCCCTTGTTTGTGGCTTATTATCGCAGAGCATTGCCGGGATTTAATACACTTCGTGAAATTATCCGTTCCGGAAAAATCGGTGACGTCAGGTTTGCCGAAATTGAAATGTGGCGCGCCCCACGATCCTATGATCTTGATCCGGAAGGCAATTGGCGCGTTTTTCCCGAAATATCCGGAGGAGGACATTTCCACGATTTGGCTTCTCACCAGTTGGATTACCTGGATTCACTGTTCGGCCCGATAATCGATGCAAAAGGATTTGGGTTTAATCAGGGCGGGTTATATCCGGCCGATGATCTTGTTACCGGTTCGTTTCTTTTTGAAAATGGCGTGGCGGGTGCAGGCATGTGGTGTTTTACAACCGATAAAAGCTCTGAAAAGGAAATTATTACCATTTTGGGAAGTAAAGGTCATCTTGTTTTCAATACCTTTGGAAGTCCGATGCAGATCCATATCACAACCTCAGCAGTTACAGAACTTCTGGAAACCGAACATCCTGAACATATTCAGCAACCATTGATACAGACGATTGTTGATGAGTTGCGGGGAATAGGAACGTGTCCCAGCACCGGAATTACAGGTGCAAGAACTACCCGTGCGATGCTTAAAATAACAGATAAGAAATAAATTGTTTTTCGAAAAAAGCGTTAGTAAATATTTAAAGATTAAAAAGTATGAAATCCGACATTGATATTGCTCACGAAGTTAAATTGATAGAAATAGCTGAAGTGGCTGAAAAAATAGGTATTAAGGAAGATAATTTAGTCTCATTCGGCCGTTATTTGGCTAAGGTCACTACACCGGTGGCATCAAAATCAAAGTTGAAAAAAAGCAAACTCATTCTGGTTACAGCCATTACACCTACCAAAGCAGGTATTGGTAAAACTACAGTTTCGATAGGGCTTTCACTTGGTCTGAATTACATAGGAAAAAAAGCGTCGGTAGCACTCCGTGAACCGTCGCTTGGTCCGTGCTTCGGGATGAAGGGTGGTGCCGCCGGTGGAGGATACGCTCAGGTTTTGCCCATGGAAAACATCAACCTGCATTTTACGGGAGATTTTCATGCCATTACATCTGCCAACAACATGATAGCGGCTTTGTTTGACAATTACAGGTACCAGCATCAGAATGAAGCCGATGGAATCAAGCAAGTGCTTTGGCGGCGGGTGCTCGATGTCAATGACAGGAGTTTGAGAAACATCATTACCGGGCTGGGTGCTTTCACTGATGGTGTACCTTCTGAAACCGGATTTGATATTACGGCAGCTTCCGAAATAATGGCAATCCTTTGCCTGGCCGAAAATGAAGAGGACTTGAAAAGGCGGGTAGAAAAAATTCTGCTTGGTTTTACATTTTCAGGAAAACCATTTACGGTGAAGGATTTGGGTGTAGCCGGTTCTATTGTTGTGCTGCTGAAAGACGCTATGCATCCGAATTTGGTACAAACTACCGAAGGAACTCCTGCTTTTATCCACGGCGGACCGTTTGCCAACATAGCACACGGCTGTAATTCGGTAATAGCTACTAAAACGGCCATGAATTTTTCTGAGTATGTAGTTACTGAAGCCGGATTTGGCGCTGATTTGGGAGCCGAAAAGTTTATCAATATTAAATGTCGGAAGGCTGATATTCAACCCGCTCTTTCGGTGCTTGTGGTTACAACTCAGGCACTGAAAATGCACGGCGGAATTCCGGTTAGAGACATGAAACTTCCGAATGCGGCGGGACTTAAAAAAGGATTCGAAAATATGGACAAACATATCGAAAACTTGCAAACCTTTGGGCAGAAGGTTCTTGTGGCATTTAATAAATATGATTTTGATACCAACGAAGAAATAGAGATGCTGCGAATCCATTGCGAAAATAGAGGTGTTGAGTTTGCAGTCAATAATGCATTTGCCGAAGGCGGAAAAGGCGCCGTAGAGCTTGCTCAAAAAGTGGTGAAACTTACAGACACGAAGGATGACAAACCGATTCATTACACTTACAAGGATTCGGATACTATTCAACGAAAAATAGAAAAAATTGCAATGCGGATTTATGGAGCCCGAAAAGTGGTTTTTTCTGAAAAATCAGAGAAAATGATTCAGAAAATAGAAGAACTCGGAGCTTCTAATTATCCCGTATGTATTGCCAAAACCCAGTATTCATTCTCGGATGATGAACGGGAATACGGTGTATCCAGGGATTTTACATTTCATGTTAGCGATTTGGTAATAAATAACGGAGCCGAATTTATAGTAGCAATAGCCGGAAGCATGATGCGTATGCCGGGTTTACCCAAAGAACCGCAGGCAAAAAATATTAATCTGATAAATGGCGATATCGTTGGATTGAGCTGAATTAGAATAGATAATAAGTGAAAAGATTATTTTAAAATTTAAAAACCCAAAGCTCGTTGCTTTGGGTTTTTCTTAGTTGCGGAGGCCCGATTCGAACGAACGACCTTTGGGTTATGAGCCCAACGAGCTACCACTGCTCCACTCCGCGATATGTTTTGTGAGTGCAAAGGTACGGAAATATTTGTAATCAGCAAATTTTTTGCCTGGTATTTTTTTATTATGACATCAAATATGCCGTTATAGCCTGCTTTTAAAATTAAAAATCGGGGAAAAACGGTTTAATTTTCAATAAAAATAAAGTTTCGGGTTACTGATTTGCATTTATTTTATGACATTATTAAAAAAAGTCGTATATTTGCACCTCGTTTTAAAAACTGTATTTTCTAATCATTTAATTCATAAAATAATTTTTCCATGCAAAACAAAGGGCTTGTAAGAATTCTTGGAATTGCGCTTGCGCTAATATGTTTGTTTTACTTGTCATTCAATGTAGTGACAATGCGATACGAAAGCAAAGCGGAAGCAGCAACAGTAAAAGCTAAAGAAAATTTTCAACAAAGCAATACTTTTGCCAATCTGACAGCAAAGGACAAAAGTCTTAAACTCGACAGTGTAGGCAATCGTGCTTATTATAGTTATTTGGATTCCGTTGGGAAACAAAAAGTATATTTAAATTATACACTGAAAGAATGCCGCGAGAAGGGCGTTAATTTGGGTCTTGACCTGAAAGGTGGTATGAACGTGACGCTGGAGATTTCCGTTCCTGATATTCTGCGTGCATTGTCCAACTACAACACTACACCTAATTTCAACAAGGCATTGCAGGTGGCTACCGAAAGGCAAAAAACCCGAAGCAACACTCCATACCTCAATTTATTTGTGCAGGCCTACAACGAAATAGATCCGCAGGCAAAATTAGCCACCATTTTCAGTACTTTCGAGCTGAAAGATCAAATTTCGCTGAGCAGCACCAACGAACAGGTAATCACCGTATTGACTACGGAAATTGATGCGGCTATCAGCAATTCATTCAATGTACTTCGTACCCGTATCGACCGTTTTGGCGTTATACAGCCTAATATTCAAAAACTGGAAAATACCGGTCGTATTTTAGTTGAGTTACCCGGTGTAAAAGAACCTGAACGTGTGCGTAAACTTCTTCAGGGATCGGCCAATCTGGAATTCTGGGCTACCTACGATTTGAATGAAATCATCAATAATCTTTCTGAAGCCAACAATGTTATTGCCAAACTGAATAATTCGGGGGTATTGGTTGATTCGGCTTCCCAAAGTATAGCAGATACAGCAAAAACTGTAGCTCAAACCGTGAAAGACTCTCCAGCTACGACTATCGACAGTCTGAAAGCAGCGTTGACAACGAAAACACAGTCGGCTGCAGATTCACTGAAAATGCTGGAACAAAACAGAAAAGAGAATCCTTTATTTGCCGTACTTGCCATCAACGTTCAGAACGGACAGGTTATTCCGGGTCCACAGGTGGGTGTTGTAGAAGGTAAAGATACAGCATTGGTTAACTCCTATCTCAACCTCAAACAGGTGAAAGAGGTGTTGCCCCGCGATTTAGCTTTCCGCTGGGGAGTAAATGCTATTGACGAAAACGACCGTTATTATCAGCTCATTGCTATCAAACAATCAGCCCGCGACGGCCGCGCACCACTAACCGGAAGCGTTATTACAGATGCCAGAGATCAGTTCGGTCAGCAGTCGTCATTTGCCGAAGTAAGCATGACGATGAATGCCGAAGGTTCGAAAACATGGGCCCGGATGACCAAAGAGAACATTGGCAAATCAATTGCCATAGCACTGGATGGTTATATTTATTCTTATCCTACAGTTCAGAATGAAATTACAGGCGGTCAGTCAAACATTACCGGACGTTTTACGCCCGAAGAAGCAAAAGACTTGGCAAACGTATTGAAATCCGGTAAAATGCCCGCACCTGCCCGAATTGTACAGGAAGATGTTGTGGGTCCTTCATTAGGTGAAGAAGCTATTACAAGTGGTCTGTGGTCATTTATTGTAGCCTTTTTATTGGTTATGCTCTACATGATTTTTTATTATGGTTTGATTCCCGGTGTAATTGCCGATATTGCCTTATTTATCAACGTATTCTTCCTGATGGGTATTTTGGCAGCATTTGGTGCTGTACTTACCTTGCCTGGTATTGCGGGTATTGTGCTTACGCTCGGTATGGCGGTGGATGGTAACGTGCTGATATATGAACGAGTCCGGGAAGAAATTGAATCCGGTAAGAATATGAAAAAGGCAGTTCATGATGGATTTAATAACGCCATATCAGCTATTATTGATGCTAACGTTACGACATTAATCACAGGTATCGTGTTGTTTATATTCGGTCAGGGACCTATCCAGGGTTTTGCTACCACGCTTATTATCGGTATTGCTACATCATTCATTACATCTGTATTCCTTACACGTATGATGCTCGAGGCGTACGCAAACCGCGAAAATTCCAAGCAACTTCCGTTTACAACCGGAGCGACCAAAACATGGTTCCAGAATTTATCAATTGATTTTATCGGAAAACGCAAAGTAGCCTATATGATTTCGGGTGCTCTTTTACTTATCAGTATTCTGGGAATAGGTATCCGTGGCATGAGCTACGGTATCGACTTCAGCGGTGGACGAAATTACATCGTTCAGTTTGAACAGAAAGTGAATACGGAAGATGTAAGAAAAATGCTGGAAAATACATTTGAAGGAACTACCACCCAGGTTATCAGCATTGGTTCAAACGGAGACAAAGTGCGTATTTCTTCCAAATACAAAATTGAAGAAAATACAGAAACGATTGATAATGAAATAGCAGCTAAGCTGTACGAAGGGTTGAAGCCGTTGCTTGGTAATACAAGTATGACAGACTTTACTCAAAAGAACATAGTGAACTCGCAGAAAGTGGGACCAACTATAGCCGATGATATCAAAACATCATCCATCTGGGCCGTTTTAATTTCACTTTTACTTGTTTCTCTGTATATTTTTATCCGTTTCAACGATTTTGGATTCTCAATGGGAGCTATGGCTTCATTGGCTCACGACGTAATCTTCATTATAGGAGTCTTTGCGCTGCTGTGGGGTATTATGCCTTTCTCCATGGAAATAGACCAGTCGTTTATTGCCGCTCTGCTCACCTATGTTGGATTCTCGGTGAATGACACGGTGGTTATTTTCGACCGTATTCGCGAAAATATTCAACTCTATCCCAAGCGGAACAGAAAAGAGATTATAAACGAAGCGTTGAACGATACATTGAGTCGAACTTTTAGTACATCCATGAGCGTATTTGTGGTGTTGCTTTCCATTTTCCTCTTCGGTGGTGATACTATTCGCGGATTTATATTCGCATTGCTAATAGGTACTATTATGGGAGTTTATTCTACATTATTCGTAGCTGTGCCGGTGGCGTTCGACATTATTGAGATTCGGAAAAAGAAAAAAGCTAAAAAAGAACTTGCTACTGTTCCTGTAACTAAGAAGTAGAGAAATATATTTTTTTAGTAATTTTATATTTTATAAAGCGAAAAAACCTTGTGGATAAATGCTGCAAGGTTTTTTTATGTGCTGCAAATCTATTATTTCAGAAATGATTTATGATAAAATATAATCTGATAAACAACTGATAAACAACTTCAATACGGAGAGATAAAACGTCTTTAGAATTTGAAGATGAACCTGTTTTGATTTTATTAACGCATTTGTTTGGATATTTAAGTTAAATTGTTTAGTTTTGTGCTTCAATTATTAATATTTAAAAATTAAAAGTTATGGGTTTCGTAAAAGAATTTAAAGAATTTGCAATGAAAGGTAATGTAATTGACCTGGCTGTTGCAGTAATTATTGGCGGTGCTTTTGGAAAAATCGTGTCGTCATTTGTAGCTGATATAGTAATGCCTTTGATTGGACTGCTGTTGGGTGGTGTTAACTTTGCAGATCTGAAGTGGGTTATTAAAGAAGCTGTAATGGAAAACGGAGTAGAGAAAGTTGCTGCTGCAACTCTGAATTATGGTAACTTCATTCAGGTAACTATCGACTTCCTGATTATTGCATTGGCTATTTTCATGGCTATCAAAGCAATGAATTCAATGAAGAAAAAAGAAGAACCAGCTCCCGAAGCACCTGCAGCTCCATCTGCTGAAGAAACGTTGCTTGGCGAAATCCGCGATTTATTGAAAACAAAAAAGTAAAAAATCATTGATTTTACGTTCAATCGTTCCGGGAAAAAATTCCGGAACGATTTTTTTTACTTTACTTTTTCTTTTATTTAATGCAATAAGAAACAATCATCCAAAATGAAACTAAAACAAGTAATGCTTATTTTTTCTGCTGTGATTCTTCTGACGGGTTGTGTATCGGGCTACAATGCTAAACTTGCCCGACAGCTTGGAGCTGATGACTATGGAATGAAAAATTATGTATTGGTCATGCTGAAAACCGGACCAAACAAAATTACCGAAAAATCGACTCTCGACAGCCTTTTCAGGGGTCACATGACGAATATCCAACAGTTGTCCGAACAAGGAAAAATGATTGTGGCAGGACCGTTGCAAAAAAATGAAAATCAATACAGAGGCATTTTTATCCTGGATGCAAAAGACATGGATGAGGCCGCAGAATTACTTAAAAAAGATCCGACGATAAGAGAAAAAATTCTCGAAGCAGAAATGTATACGTGGTACGGTTCTGCCGCTCTGCCCGAATACCTGAAAATGCACTCAAAAATTGAAAAAATCCGTCCTTGAGTCATACCTGATTAGTTTATAAAAAACTGTATGTCGGATAAATATCTTTCTGTTGTTTTTTGTCATTTGGACAGTTAACAGGAAATGTATATATTTGTACTTTTATGCAATATTTTCCACATCGGGAAATATTGCTGTTTTTAATTCACATTTTATAAATTTTATTTATGCTGAAAAAATCTTTTCTGACTTTAACAGCTTTGGCTTTTCTGGCTATAGCTCCTGCATCAGCCTGTACCAATTTTCTGGTAGGCAAGAATGCCACTACCGATGGTTCCACCTTTATTACTTATGCAGCCGATTCTTATTATTTGTTTGGTGCTTTGTATCATTATCCGGCTGCTGTACATCCTGCAGGCACTATGCGTGATGTGTATGAATGGGATACAGGCAAATACCTCGGAAAAATAAAAGAAGCCGAACAAACCTTCAACGTAATCGGTAATATGAACGAATTTCAGGTGAGTATTGGTGAGACCACTTTCGGAGGAAGAGAAGAGTTGGTGGATACTACGGGTATAATAGATTACGGCAGCCTGATGTACATTGCACTTCAGCGTTCCAAAACGGCTCGTGAAGCCATTCAGACTATGACCAACCTGGTGGCCGAATACGGATATTACAGTTCGGGCGAGTCTTTCTCCATAGCCGACCCCGATGAAGTTTGGATTATGGAAATGATTGGTAAGGGTGCAGGCAGGAAAGGTGCTGTTTGGGTAGCTTTGCGTGTACCCGACGACTGTGTTTCGGCGCATGCCAATCAGGCACGCATTACTACTATTCCTTTCAAAGACAAGAAAAACTGTATGTACTCCAAAGACGTGGTAAGTTTTGCCCGCGAAAAAGGATATTTCACCGGCAAAGACAGTGAATTCAGTTTTTCGGACGTATATAATCCGCTGGATTATTCAGGATTGCGAATTTGCGAATCACGGGTTTGGTCATTTTTCCGTCAGGTAAATCCTGAAATGGATAAATACATCAGCTATGTGAAAGGCGAAACCAAAGAACGTATGCCGCTGTGGATCAAACCTGTAAATAAACTCAGCAAGAACGACTTAACCGGTTTTATGCGTGATATGTATGAAGGCACCGAACTGGATATGACCAAAGGGTATGCTGCAGGTGCATTTGGCACCAAACTTCGTCACAGCCCGCTTACTTTCAAGGTCGATGGTGTGGATTATGGCCACGAACGTCCAATTGCAACCCAGCAAACGGGTTTTTCTTTCGTATCACAAATGCGCAGCTGGCTGCCCGATTACATGGGTGGTATTCACTGGTTTGGTGTGGATGATGCTGCAAGCAACGTGTATGTGCCCATCTACTGCTCTACCAATGAGGTTCCTTTGTGTTTTGATGAAAAAAACGGAAGTCTGCTGGATTATTCGCCAACTTCTGCTTTCTGGACTTTTAATTATGTATCGAACTTTGCTTACGGCAAATATCTGCCCATGATGGCAGATGTGAGAAAAAAACAAAAAGAACTGGAGGCTGCTTTTGATCAGGAACAGATAAAAGTGGAAAGCGATGCTTTAGCTTTGACCGAACCGGAAGCACGAAAATTTCTAACTACCTACAGTATGCGAGTGTCCGAAAATTCAACCCACGAATGGAAGAAACTGAGTGAATTTCTGTTAGTGAAGTTTATGGATGGAAATATTAAGAAGGAAGAAAACGGTAAGTTTGTGAAAAATCAGTACGGACTGCCACCCACCATTGTACGTGCCGGCTACCCCGACGAATGTAAAATACAAATGGTGAAAGAAAATCCCGGAATGCGACAGAAAACGCAAGCTGAACTGGACGCCAGAAAATGATTTTTCTGTAAATAAAAAGCAATTAAACCAACAAAGAGAACCGACCGGCTCTCTTTGTTGGTTTTAAAAAGCAGGAACAAAAACAAGAAGATTCCGGTAAACAACATAGATGAATTTAAATGGATAATGAATAATGCATCAAAAAATAAACAGCGAAGTAGTATTTCCACTTCGCTGTATTCAAACCACCACTAATTAAAAACAAACAGATATTTATTTGGTGAGGTTTTATATTCTTGTTATTTTTATCTTGAACCCCTGCCTCCGGAGTTTGACGAGCTGCGGCTTGAACTACTTCCTGAACTTGAGCTGCGGCTTGGAGCAGAGTATGAACCACTACCGGAACTGCTGCTTCTGCTTGGAGCCGAGTATGAACCGCTGCTTGAGCTGCTGCTTCTGCTTGGAGCTGAATATGAACCACTACTTGAACTTCTGCTGCTGCTACTTCTGCTTGGCTGGCTGTAGGTAGATGAACTTCTGCTGTTGCTATTGCTTCGCGGGGCTACGGTTGATTTTTGGCTGCTGCTCCGGCTTGGCTGGCTGTAGGCGTCGTAATTGCTGCTCCGGCTTCTGTTTGTATTCATTTCACTATTGCTATTCCGGCTCGGCTGGCTGTAAGCAGATGAACTTCTGCTGCTGTTGCTTCGCGGAGTTACAGTTGTGCTTCTGCTGTTATTTCTTTCCGTGTTGGTTCTGACATCGCTCCGGGTTGAGTTTCTGGTGCCCTGATCCACGCGGTTTGTGCCTGAAGTGCGTTGCGAATTGTTGTAATTGTCTCTTACGGCACCTGTGCCTCTTGAGCTGTTCATTTGTACGTTGTTACGGGTTGTGCGCGAAGTTCCTACCGAATTTCTGGTATTTGCGTTGGTGCGTCCATCCACCGAAGAACCTCTTGTGCGTGCACTATTATCGTTTCTTACTGAAGAATTGTTGCGTGAGCTTACAGCGTCTCTGTCTGATCCCCGGTAGTTACCCAAATCTTTGCGGTTTGTTACGTTGGACCTCGAAGAGTTTCGGTTGACGAACGAGCGGTCAGGATTTGCTCTCTGATAGTCGCTGCGGCTAACTCCACGGCGCAATTCATTGTAATTGTTACTAGTTATCCGATCGGAATAATTATACGAGTGATTGTAATTATTGCAAAATATATTGATATTGTTTACATACACTCCTAAAGGATAAGGATTCCAATAGCTCCAATATGAAGGGTAGTAACCCCAGTAGTAGGGCGAAAACCATCTGTGGTAACGTGGACCCCAAAAGAAGGAGAAAATAGACGGAGTATATACGTAAACCGGTTCGATGATATAGTAAGGACCATAAACGTACGGATCACCTATGATTTGTACAGAATGCCTTCTGTTGTTTTTGCGTTCTACAACTAT
>JAGPGR010000116.1 GCA_018055865.1 Paludibacteraceae bacterium
GATTATCAGCGTATTCATCTATTTTATTTCTTGCGAATGAAGTTTTTCCAAGTAAATTACAGGTGCCGTCGCATATATCCCACGATTTGAAATCATTCACCCAGTCATCAAAATCACTTTCCGAAATTAATTTATAATCAGCTACCATCGGAGCCATGGCTTGAGCCTCATGAACATTCGTTTTTCGAAGTTCCATAGCCAACGGATGGTTCTTCCCCACTCTTTTGGCAAGTTTCCGAATGTCTGGCACTTTCACACCATACGCTTCATTAAAATGGATACCGAAACGGTTCATTCTCATAAAATAATCTTCGGACGATAATGCTTTTAACTCATTAAGGACATCATTTACTGTCATACTTTTAGTTTTTATATAAAAAACGAACACAAATATACGTGTTTTTTCAACCGCTAAATGTGTTCGTCTTTACATTGAAAAGTAATTGGATTTCTGCTATCCAAATCTCTTATTTTCAGATTTATATTTTCTTTTCACTTCCTATTTCCCCGTTTTATCAGCTTAAGAATGTCCGCCTACCACTATTCGCATAACTTTAAGAGCGAGTACAATGAAACGATAAGTTTGGAATATGAATGACTGACGAAGGAATTTGGTCCATGCTGTGGGTTCCGGAGCATACGATGTGTTGCTGTAAGGAACGGTTTTATCAAATTCTGCCATAATTTTTTTATTTTTATTTTCTGATTAAACATTTTTATTAAAAAACTTTATTCCGGTATCATCCACCACAGTGGAAGTGCTTTGGCTTTGTAAATAAACATGTAATGCATTGCCCATTTGAACCAATGTCCGGCACGTCCCATTTCACCAACAGTGTAGTTAATATTTCTACCCCATTTCGGATATTTCTCCCAGTCCTGAGCTATTGGAAACACTGTCATGGTAGCAGCTTTGCCTTTTGTAAGTCCATAACCTGCTGAAATAACGCATGCTGCCCCCATTCCTGCCAGTGATGCCCGGTGTTTGAAGGTTTTATTGCCGGTTTTAATTTGCTCGGCTATATTTTCAGCCACGATTTTTCCCATTACTCCTGATGGCATGCCTGTACGTGGTGCTGTAGCTGTGATGGGAGTACCATTTTTGGAGGTCATCGGCTTTGAAATGGTATGCGGAGGTGCAAACGCAATACCACAAGCAAATATATTGTCGTATAACGGAGTAACATACGTTGAAGGCCAGTCAGTTGCCTTCCATTCCTCGAAAGGTTTGGGAGTATAATCAGCATCCACTTTCATAAAACCGTTTGGAGCAAATACTTTAGCTGTAATATCTTCCTTATTCTTATCGAAAGCTTTGAGGCCGACACCGGCAAATGCAGGAATAAGCATGGAGAAATCAAACTCGATTGTATTTTTTTCGCCTGCAAGATTTTCATAATGTACAATGCCCGGCTCGACTTTCTGAACAGCCGAACCTGTAATCCATTTTACTCCGTATTCTTTGAAAATCGATTCAGCAAAAATTTTAGTCGGTGTAGTATATCCGCCTTGTTTGATATAAGCACCCCCCATTCCGAAATCACCCAGTTCGTACTCGTTGGAAATCCAGATAATTTCGGCCATATTTTCCAGTTTTCGCTGCTTCACTTCGAATGCAATGTTCAGCGTGTATTCAAAAGCTGCTCCCTGGCAAGTTGCCATTCCATTACCTGTACCAATGAGGAAACGTTGCTTTTCGCCTTTTTCCATTTTTGCAAAACATTGTTGCAAATTTGCCCAGGTTTTTTCAGCATGGTCATACGTGCAAACTGAATTGCTGTTTAGTTCCGGTCCAAGGCCTTCGGTAGCCGCAAAATTCAGCTTCGGACCGGTTGCATTAATCAGATAATCGTATTCAACCAATTCATCCTGATCTTTCATTTCACCCGCCACGTACTGAATCATTACGTATTGTTTAGGATTCGAAGCGTCGCCTTCGGGATGAATCGAAATGGCTTTGGCTTGTTTGAAAAGGATTCCCTGGCGTTTATAAACAGGTGCTAATGGAAAAATAACTTGTTTAGTAGTCATTCTGCCCACTCCTACCCAGATGTTGGAAGGTACCCACTGGTAGTTAGAGTTTGGGCTTACAACTACCACTTCGTGCTGTTTACCCAATTTTCTTCTGGCAGCCAACGCTGCAGTGTGTCCGGATATTCCGGCACCCAAAATTAAGACTCTTGCCATAAATCTTTGAATTATAGTTTATTTAAAAAAAAATAGTAGAAACGAATTTTCAACATGACTTTGAATAGTGTTTTTCAGGGTATGTTTTTTTAACATATAATTTTGACAAATATATGAATTTTTTAATTAGTGATAACAAAATAATTGTAAATTTTCATAAAAAATCAATTTTCAATCATTACATTTTTTAGTCTTGCTACAATGTCGTTGTGAAAACCGACTGCCGAGAGGCTGTCGGCTTTGGGAATCGGATATTTTGAGGGATTATTTACAAAGTCGGATGTTGGAATCAGATAATACTGGCTTTTTCGGTTTATATAACCTTTGTAAACAAGTAGCGGAATGTAGGATACGGATGTAATATGTTTGTTGGCAGAATCAATGATAACGCTTGCCAGGATTCCTCCATTCCTGTTTTTTTCCCGTTGATTCGAAATGAAATTACCAAGCGAATAAAAAACCGGTACAATTTTACTTTTTTCTCTGTTCTCAAGGAATGATACATTCTGAACCACATGCGGATGAGTTCCTACAATCAGATCTACTCCGTTTTCAATACAGAAGTCAGCTATATCATGTTGAATATCATTTGATTTCAGATGATATTCATTTCCCCAGTGTGCCAGCATGATTATAATATCTGCCTTCGAATTGCGTGCACTCAGGATATCCTGCAAAATCTGAACGGTATCAATCGTATTGACAATGTTTGGTTTTCTGACTATTAATCCATTGGTGCTGTAGGTATAATTGAGTACTGCAATTTTCACACCTTTCACCTTGATAATGAACGGATATTGTGTGTCACGCTGATCTTGATTGATATAAGCTCCGGTGTGATGAAGTCCTTCATCCTGAATGAGTTGAATTACTCTTTCCAATCCCTTGCTTCCCTGATCTATCACGTGGTTATTAGCTATCTGAATCACATCAAAACCGGTATCTTTCAGTGCGAAAAGCAACTCGTCAGGTGAAGAAAACTTGGGATATCCGGAAAAAGGCTTGCCTCCAAGGGAAGTTTCAAGATTACAGAAAGCTAAATCGGCCTTTTGGATGACCGGTTTGACAAACTGAAAACAGGGAGTGTAATCCAGGGAATTGGTTTCGGGTACGTATGCGGCATTCATTTGCGGCATGTGATGCATTACATCTCCTGCAAAAATCAGAGTAATAGGTTCATTCAGAACAACTTCCGATTTTTGAATATTTTCCTTTTCAGTAGCTGGCATACATGAATACAGGAAAATAATCAGGAAATAAAATACGTGTTTTTTCAAAGGAATCCGGATAAAAGGCCCTATACCGAATTAGTGGGTTTAGGGGTATAAGCGAACGAAATCATTAAATCATGTCCAAATTCTATTCTGCAATACTCCGAAATTTCAACTAAACTTCCATAGCTCCTATTATCTCTTCAACCGTACTAAAACCGTTGGTATCCAGATATTTGTCAATTCCTTCAACAATTTTTACGGAAATAGTCGGATCAATGAAATTAGCGGTTCCCACCTGAATTGCTGAAGCACCCACAAGCATAAATTCAATAGCATCGGTAGCATTCATGATGCCACCCAGCCCTACCACGGGTATTTTTACAGCATTGGCAACCTGCCAGACCATACGAAGTGCAATGGGTTTAATGGCAGGTCCGGAAAGACCGCCGGTAATAGTTGAAAGAACCGGTTTACGGGTTTTTGCGTTCACAGCCATGCCAAGCAACGTATTGATGACTGACAGACTATCGGCGCCTTCGTATTCCACAGCACGTGCAATTTCGGCAATATCAGTCACGTTGGGCGAAAGTTTTACCATCAATTCTTTGTGATACACTTTTCTTACTTCTTTCACTACGCTTGATGCAAGCGGGCAGCTCACTCCAAAAGCCATCCCACCTTCCTTCACATTGGGGCAGGAAATATTCAGTTCAATACCCGGAATTTTGTCCAGTTCGTTGATTTTTTCGGCTATTTCTACGTACTCTTCGACGCTCGAACCGGAAACATTTACAAATATACTTGTATCGTAATTTTTTATGGTTGGATAAATATGTTCAATAAAGTATTGAGTACCCTTATTCTGCAGTCCCACAGCGTTTAACATGCCCGAAGGGGTTTCGGCCATTCGTGGATATGGGTTTCCCTGACGCTCACGAAGAGTAGTTCCTTTTACAATAATTCCCCCTATTCGCGACAAATCCATGAAGTCCAGATACTCTGTACCATAGCCAAAGGTGCCCGATGCAGTCATCACCGGATTTTTCAATTGTATTCGGCCTAATTGTGTGTTTAAAATTGCCATTTTAATTTTGTAATGTTAAAGACCGGACCTTCCGTACATACACAAATATTTCCTTCTGTTGTATCTGTTACACAACACAAACATGAGCCAATTCCGCAGCCCATCGAATTTTCAAGCGATGCCTCGCAAAAAATGCCATTTTCCATTGCGTAGCGAGCCACAGCTTTCATCATGGGAGTTGGGCCGCAGGTATAAATATAATCGAAATTCGGGGTATCTAAGAGCGAATGCTGCGTGATAAATCCTTTTTCACCATGGGTACCATCTTCAGTTGTTGTAAAAACACGACCATACTTTGAAAATTCATCCAATTGTAATAAATCTGATTCGGATCGTGCACCCAGCATGAAGTTACATTCGTAGCCATTCCGATAGAGCCATTCGCCGTATATCAACAAGGGTGCTACGCCCACACCTCCGCCTATAAGGGCAATTCGTGCATTTTTACCGGCAGGTACAGTGAAAGTATTTCCCAGCGGGAAAATCAAATTCAGGATGTCACCTGAGTTCATTTCTGCCAGTCGGCGGGTACCGGCTCCCACTACCTGTATGAGCAGCCAGAGTTCATTTTTGGCGGTATCGACAAAATTGACGGAAATGGGTCGTCTTAAAAACGTTTCAGGAGATCCGTCAACCCTCACCTGAACAAATTGCCCGGGTAAAACCGGCGGCAGTTTATCGCTGTGAGTCAGTTTCAAAAGTACGTACTGAAAATTTAAACGTACATTTTCCACAACCGTTAAATCAAGAATGAATTTCTTCATCAAAAAAGTTTTATAATATATATGCAAATTTACGAAAAACAAAGCATATAAACAATCCGGCACTGAGGATGAAATTAAGAGAAAAATACGAACTATTTTGTTTCAAATTCCTGAAACGTATTATCATCATAATATACGATGATTCTTTTCACCTGTTTTGGCACTGATGGAGCTATCGGGTCAGAATTTTGGAGTTCCGGTGCTTTTTGTTCTGTTTTTCTCTGGTTGTATAAGTTTTCTATACCCGATTTTTTTTCGTAATTTTCGGTGTAATCTACTGATTTACTGTTATTTTCATCCGGGTCTTCGAACAGCGAGAGTGTCTGAGGCTGCTTTATTCCCCGATACATTGGACCAACGCCCAAAATAAGCCAGTCTGAACTGATTGTCCGGTACCTGTCTAAAATTCTTTTCAGCACTTCAAGACTCGGATTATTTCTTCCGTTCAAGATGTGCGATAACGTAGGACTCTTAATTCCGATTTCAGCAGCAAACTGAGTAGCATTTAATCCTTCCTTTATCATTACTTTTTCGATGCGGTCTTTGTCTGTTTCCATAATTTTTGATAGAAATGTAAAAAATTATATTTGTGTAACAATTACAAAGATATGTAAATAAAATGACATTTGAAAACACATTACAAATATATAAAACGTTACAAATAGTTTACATTTGTACATTTAGTGTATAATATGAATAAACATATGCCATAAACGTTAATAAGTCTGATAGACATCACTTTAATCAATTCAATATAACAATTTTTTGAAATTAAATCATTTATTTATATTATACTACCTATATATACTGAAATTCAATAGAGTAAAGTAAATATCTGATATATATTTATTCTGATTTTACTAAATTTTACAAATGTATCCTTAATCTTAAATTAATGAAATAGATTTTTCTGTTAATTTACTGATTATGTGATATTTAGAAAATATTTTTAGATATGATTAGTTAGATAAAGCAGCTGAATTTACAATAATACATTTCAGTACTTTTG
>JAGPGR010000117.1 GCA_018055865.1 Paludibacteraceae bacterium
GTTTCTGATTTTAGAAACAACTGAGGCGAGTTTGGACGATTTAGCCGATCGAACGCCAATTTTTCGAGTGAAGCGGGCGCAGTCTTGAATTTTTTGCTTACTTTTTGTTTCAAGACAAAAAGTAAGTTGGGGTGTAAGGGGCGGAAGCCCCTGTTCCTGAAAAAACGTATATCTATCTGATTACCTGATACTATTGATTCGTATTCTTCTGATTTATAGAATAATATGAACTTGCGAATGTTGAATACTTTATTTATCCGGTTCATTCTTGTGTAATTATCAAAAAATTGTTAATTTTGCAGACCAAAAGCAAATCAACACCTTATGACAAAAACCGACCAGCAATATGACCATGTAACTGCAATTTGCCGGGACATTTTTGAAAAAAAACTGAAAGATTACGGAGCCTCGTGGCGTATTTTGCGTCAGACTTCAGTCACCGATCAGATATTTATCAAAGCCAACCGGATACGCTCCATCGAAACCAAAGGAGTGAATAAAGTAGGAGAGGACATTCGCGGAGAGTTGATCGCTATTGTGAATTATGGCATCATAGGGCTTATCCAGCTGGAGCTGGGCGAAAGCACCTGCGATGACCTGGAAGCTGACAAAGCACTTGAACTTTACAAAAAATATTCCCGGCAGGCCAAAAAACTGATGGCAGCCAAAAATCACGATTACGACGAAGCCTGGAGACTGATGCGGATTGAATCGTACACCGATCTGATTCTGATGAAAATAAACCGCACCAAGCAAATAGAAGACAATCAGGGTAAGACAATTATTTCCGAAGGCATTGATGCCAACTATTTCGATATGATAAATTACGCCGTGTTCGGATTGATCAAGATTGAATTTGGTGAATAACGGCACAAAATGAACAAAATATGAGCAGAGATAATCATCACAAATACATACACTCAACCACCCGTGTCGAATCGCCTTTCCAAAAGATGGCTGTTATTCTGCTGGAAATAATCCGGCTGATTTTAGCAGCAGTATTTATCTTTTCAGGTTTTGTTAAAGCCATTGATCCGCTCGGTTCTACCTATAAATTTGAAGACTACCTGACAGCATTCGGCGGTTTTTTCAGCCAGCTGACCTTTCTGGCATTTCCGGCAGCTATTGCCCTCTCTACCCTCGAACTGGTTATCGGATTGTGCTTTTTGCTCAAAGTGAAACTCAAAACCACCTCTTTGATTGCACTGCTTTTTATGGCCATCATGCTACCGCTTACGCTCTACGTTGCGGTGATGAATCCGGTAACCGATTGCGGCTGCTTTGGCGATGCGCTCATTATTTCCAACTGGGCAACTTTTTATAAAAATATTGTACTTACCGCATTCGTTTTCTTGCTGCTCATTTTCGGCGGAAAGCTTCGCACTCTTTTTCTGCCTGCCGTAGAGTGGATTATGTTGCTGGTGTTTGTTGTTGCTGGTGTTGGTTTGTCCGTTTTCAGCTACCGGAATTTACCCATGATTGATTTTCGTCCGTATAAAGTGGGCGTGAATATACCCGAAGCTATGAAAATTCCCGAAGGTATGCCGATGGATAAATATGACACAAAGCTCATTTACATGAAAGACGGTGTCAGTCAGGAATTTACACTTGAGAATTATCCGAAGAATGACAGTACATGGACTTTCGTGGAGCAAAAATCTACTCTGATTCAAAAAGGATACGAACCTCCCATTCACAATTTTACTCTGGTGGATTCAAACCGGAACGATATAACTGATGAAGTGCTTCACCACAGGGGCAAAGTACATTTACTCATCATGTACGACATCCAAAAAACTGCTGAAAAAGGAACCGCCAAAACAGAAGAACTGTACCGGCAGGCAAAAGCAAACGGCGAACTGTTTTATGCGCTCACAGCATCGCCCGATGAGGAAATTGCCGAATTTTCAAAACAGCACAACGTTACATATCCTTTTTGTAAAACTGATCCTATTACACTCAAAACGATAGTAAGGGCTAATCCGGGACTAATGACCATAGAAAACGGGGTGATAACCGGAAAATGGAACTGGAGAGATTTTTAGACTCTCTAAACCTTCCCAACATGGAGACTTAAAAACATAATTCGTAAATAATAACAATAACAAAATCTTTTAAATCCCCGGAGATTATCCCGCAAGGCGGGAGGGGATTTAAGGGGACTTTAATAAAATTTTATATGAGAAAAAACATTGTAGCAGGAAACTGGAAAATGAACAAAACCCTGCAGGAAGGACTGGCACTTGCCACCGAGTTAAACAACGTATTGGCTGATGTAGCTCCGAATTGCGAAGTGGTGATAGGTACTCCGTTCATTCACCTGGCAAGTGTAGCCGCTGCCGTTGATACATCTAAAGTTCATGTAGCAGCACAGAATTGTGCCGAAAAGGAATCGGGTGCATTCACCGGCGAAGTGAGCGCAGCTATGGTAAAATCTACAGGTGCAGAATATGTCATTCTGGGTCACTCCGAACGTCGTGCCTACTACGGCGAAACGTATGAAATCCTGAAAAACAAAGTGCTTTTGGCATTGAAAAACGAGTTGATACCAATCTTCTGTATCGGCGAATTGAAAGAAGAACGCGAAGCCAACCAGCAAAATCAAGTGGTAAAAGCACAGTTGGAAGGTTCTGTATTCAATCTTTCGGAAGAAGATTTTTCAAAAATTGTATTGGCTTATGAACCGGTTTGGGCTATCGGAACAGGCCTTACGGCTTCACCCGCTCAAGCTCAGGAAATTCATGCTTTCATTCGCAGTCTCATAGCCGATAAATACGGAAAAGAAGTGGCCGAAAATACATCCATCCTGTATGGTGGCAGCGCCAATCCGGGCAATGCAAAAGAACTTTTCTCAAATCCGGATGTAGATGGCGGTTTGATAGGAGGCGCTTCGTTGAAAGCACCCGATTTCAAAGCCATTATCGACGCATTTTAATAAAAAATTGTTCAGAAAAAACATTTTAAGTCCTGCAATCTTTATGAATGCAGGATTTTTTAGTATTTTTGCACTTCTTTTTTGGAAAAATCAACGTGGTAAAAATTTACGAAGAAAATCCCAATGCAATTAAAATCCGCCATGTGGTGGAAGTGTTGCGCAACAGGGGAGTGATCATCATTCCCACCGATACTGTGTATGCATTTGCCTGCGATATATTCAATGCAAGCGGCATAGAAGCCATATCCAAGCTCAAAAATAAGGATGAACGCAAATCCAATCTGTCTTTTGTGTGTAGCGAAATGAGACAGGTGAGCGAATACGCCAAAATGGATGACACGGCATTCAAACTGATGAAAAAGAATCTGCCCGGACCTTTTACATTTATTCTCCAGGGCAGCAACAGCCTGCCGAAACTTTTCAAAAACAGAAAAAACGTTGGAATTCGCATCCCTAAAAACAACATTACGCTCGAAATTGTACGTGAATTGGGTAATCCTGTCATGACCAGTTCTATACTGATGGACAACAGAACCGAAGAATATTTTACCGATCCCGAGTTGATTCACGAAATGTACGACAATCGGGTAGATCTGGTGATTGACGGAGGAATTGGAGGTATAATCCATTCAACCATAGTGGACTGTACGGGCGATGAACCCGAAATAGTACGACAGGGCGCAGGAGAATTAGTATATTGAGTTTTGATTGCTTTCGGGAGCGTTTCTGAGATCACTTTTCTTGCCCCAACTTCCGGCTTTGAGCTCCGATTTTCGTGCTTCAAACGTCCCTCAATAAACTTCAAAAAAACTTTTCTGATTATTTTGCCAATCAAAATAAAAGCAGTATTTTTGCAGTCCGTTTATTATCCCGGAAAATAGTCATTTTGCATACATGTTAAACGCCCTGTTATGTGCCGATTAGCCTCTCTCATAGAAGTGTGTTATGTACTGAAAAAGACTGTATTATTAATAATAAAAACATACTAATAAAAAGTGGATACGTTAAGTTATAAAACCATTTCTGCCAATAAAGCTACTGTGCAGAAAGAATGGGTGGTAGTTGATGCTACCGATTTGGTGTTGGGACGTATGGGCTCCAAAGTTGCAAAACTTTTGCGCGGCAAGTACAAACCCAGTTTCACACCTCACGTAGATTGTGGTGACAATGTAATCATAATCAACGCAGATAAAGTACGTTTGACCGGCGAGAAATGGACCGGACGCATTTATCTTCGTCATACAGGTTATCCGGGTGGTCAGAGAGAATATACTCCGGCCGATCTGATGGCAAAAAGTCCGGATCGCCTTATCCGTAAGGTGGTAAGAGGCATGTTGCCCAAAAATCGTCTTGGCGAAAAGATTATCAACAATTTATATGTGTTTGCAGGTGCCGAACATAATATGCAAGCTCAGAAACCAAAACAAATTGATTTAAACTCACTTAAATAACCGATATGGAAGTAATACATGCATTAGGAAGAAGAAAAGCAGCAGTGGCCCGCGTTTTCGTAAGTGAAGGAAAAGGACAGATTATTATCAATAAGCGCGAACTTGCCAATTATTTTCCATCACCTTTGTTGCAATATATTGTCAAACAGCCGCTTAACAAATTAGGAGTGGTTGAAAAATACGATATTAAAGTTAATCTTGGAGGAGGAGGCTACAACGGTCAGGCAGAAGCACTTCGTCTGGCAATTGCCCGTGCATTGGTAAAAATCAATCCCGATGACAAAAAGGCATTGAAATCCGAGGGTTTCATGACTCGTGACCAGCGCGAAGTGGAACGTAAAAAACCGGGTCAACCAAAAGCCCGCAAGAGATTCCAGTTCTCAAAACGTTAAGAAAAACAAGCCCCCTAAATCCCCCGAAAGGGGGACTTTTTGGGATATTTGCATAGTAAGGGAGTTTGTGAAAGCAAATAACCTTCATATAAGTTTAGTATCTAAATTTTTAAGATTTTGCATTCATCAAAAGTCCTCTTAGGGGGATATACAGGTGGCAAACTACTTAAAGATTGATTCTAAAAAATCAGAATTAAAAAAGAAAGTAAACAAAAAATTAAAAAACAAACATGTCAAGAACAAATTTCGAAGAATTACTTGAAGCCGGTTGCCACTTTGGTCACCTGAAGCGTAAATGGAACCCTGCAATGGCTCCATATATTTTCATGGAACGTAATGGTATTCATATCATTGATTTGCACAAAACTGTTGTGAAAATAGATGAAGCAGCCGCAGCCGCCAAACAAATAGCAAAATCAGGACGCAAAATTCTTTTTGTAGCCACCAAAAAACAGGCAAAAGATGTTGTAGCCGAAAAAGCACTTTCAATCGGAATGCCATACATTACCGAACGTTGGGCAGGTGGTATGCTTACCAATTTTCCTACCATTCGTAAAGCTGTTAAGAAAATGTCGAGCATCGATAAAATGGCTACAGATGGTACTTTTGAAAATATGTCCAAACGTGAAAGACTTCAAATCACCCGTCAACGTGAAAAATTGGAAAAGAACCTTGGTTCGATTGCCGATCTGACCCGTTTGCCTTCAGCACTATTTGTAATAGATGTGATGAAAGAAAATATTGCGGTGAAAGAAGCTCAACGTCTTGGTATTCCGGTATTTGGTGTGGTTGACACCAACTCAAATCCAAACGATGTGGATTTTGTAATCCCGGCTAACGATGATGCAACAAAATCGGTGGAAATTATTCTCAATGCCATTTGTGCAGCTGTTCAGGAAGGATTGGAAGAACGCAAAGTTGAAAAAGTTGATACTGAAGCTTCTGAAGCTCCGGAAACTAAAGAAAGAAAATCACGCGTTTCGAAAAGACCCAGAACGCAAAAAGAAGACGACGAAGCACTGAAAGCAAACGTAGTAAAGAAATTTGTAAAGGAAGAAGAATAATGACCCCTAATCCCAATGGGGAATGTTAGATAATTAAAAACAAGGTTGCTGGTTATGATTTAGTTATAGCTTGTAACCTGTTTTTTCAAAAAACACTTTCCTGCTGGAATAATAATTGGGTCGTATAAAATAAATTATAAACTAAATCTACAGCTATCTTACTCCCCTTTTGGGGTTGGGGGTAGGTAAAAAAAATAAGAGATATTATGGCAGTAACAATGGCAGAAATAACAAAATTGCGCACCATGACAGGTGCCGGTATGATGGATTGCAAAAATGCACTCATCGAAGCCGAAAACGATTTTGAAAAAGCAATAGAAATTATTCGTAAAAAAGGAAAGGCAATAGCTTCAAAACTCAGCGAACGTGAAGCATCCGAAGGATGTGTGCTGGCTGAAGCAAAAGCAGATTTTG
>JAGPGR010000118.1 GCA_018055865.1 Paludibacteraceae bacterium
CAGTCGAATGACTTTTCTTGAGAATGTTTTGGTATCTGAAAAATTACGACCAATCTGACGTTTCAAACTGTAAGGTTTGGGTACAAAAAAATACTGAATTTTAAATAAAGCAGAACGTAAAGTTTTGCTTTTTTGTTTGCTGAAAATTAACCATTTGGAACGTCTTTTTTTTGAAAATAATAGGGAAAAATTTCTTTAATGAGGAAAGAGTTTTCTATATTTGTGCTAAAATATTTTAAAAACAATCATTACCTGTGAATTTAGACCAATTAATAAAAGTAGTAAACGGAAAAATTTTGAATGACAGTTTTCCGGGTCAGGATTTCGGCCATGCTTTTGCCTCGGATTTGATGAGCGATGCACTGAGGTGGCACAAAGACAATATGATTCTGATTACCGGACTGGCAACCATTCAGACTATCCGGACTGCCGAACTTTCAGGAATAACCTGCATTGTGATAGCTCGCGGCAAAAAGGTGACCGACGAAATGATGGGACTGGCTGTTGAAAGTGGCATCAGCATCGTAACTTCACCAATGTCGGTTTTCGAAATTTCAGGTAAATTGTATCAAAATGGCATAAAACCGCTTTACTGATGAAAATGCAGTTTGAAATACAGGGAGGTGATTTCAGTGCGGCAGGCGAAGCCAGTTCGGAAGTGAAGAAAACCCTGAAACAACTCAACATTCCACCGCAAACGTTGCGCCGGATTGCTGTAGCGCTTTACGAATCGGAAGTGAACGTGGTGGCGCATGCTTTTCGGGGCACAATGACAGTCGAAATTTCACCGGCAAGAATTTGGGTGCAGCTGCAAGACGAAGGTCCGGGCATTCCCGACATAGACAAAGCGATGGAAGAAGGATTTTCTACCGCCTCCGACAAAGTCCGTGAAATGGGCTTCGGGGCAGGAATGGGATTGCCGAACATTAAGAAAAATTCGGATGAAATGCACCTTACATCCATTCCCGGAAAAGGAACAACGCTTGAATTAATGGTTAATTTTTAAAGTAAATTCCAGAAAAATGCCGAATCCGCACTACATACATGCTATACAAATTAATACAGAAAAATGTATTGGTTGTTCACACTGTATGCGCGTTTGTTCTACACATGCCATCCGGATTGTAGATGGTCACGCCCGCATAATGCCAGAGCGTTGTGTGGATTGCGGTGAGTGTTACAATGTATGTCCGGTGGCGGCGGTTTATGTCAAATCCGACTCTCTCGAAACCCATCTGCAGCAGTATGTTTACAAAATTGCACTCGTGCCGTCGGTTTTTTTCGGGCAGTTCCCTACCAAATATTCGGTTTCGCAAATCTCGGCAGCCATCCGTCAGCTTGGTTTCAACGAGGTTTTTGAAGTTGAGCACGCAGTTGATTTTGTGAAAGAAGAATACAAAATGAAAGCCGAAGAACCGGATGTTTTAAAGCCCGTTATCAGTTCTTTCTGCCCATCGGTTGTAAGGCTTATTCAGGTCATGTTTCCATCGCTTACCGAGAATGTATTTCTACTCAAAGCACCGCATGACCTGGCCGCCATTTATCTACGCGATATCAATTCCAATACCAATATCCATCCTGAAGATATAGGAATATTCTACATTTCGCCCTGTGCATCTAAAATTGTTGCGGCCAAAGCGCCCGAAGGGGAAGACAAATCGCCGACCGATGTGGTGGTTAATACGAAAGAATTTTACAATAAAGTGTATAAAACGATTATCGATTCCAAAAAAATCGATGAGCTCAAACGCAGTTCTACCATGACTTCCGATTCTGTCAAGTGGTCGCTCTCGGGTACCGAAAGAGAGTACTTCAAAGGCAGAAGCCTGGCCATAGACGGAGTGGATAATGTGATTAAATTTTTAGAAAAGTTAGAATCAGGTCACATAACCGACATCGATTTTCTGGAACTGCGCGTATGCGATCAGGGATGTGCAGGCGGAATACTGTGCCCGGGAAACAGATTCCTGACCGTAGAGCGGATAGGCGAAAGGCAGAAAACGCTGCAGGAAAGACTTCTGGAAAATGAAGTGGTGAACAACCCGCTGATGAAATACAAAGAGCAGCTTCACCGGGTGTCGAAAACTCAGGCTATTTATCCCCGCGAGGGCTTGCTGCTGGATGCTGATTTGGAAATTGCACTCCGTAAAATGCAGAAAATCAAAACATTGAAGTCATATCTGCCTGGTTTTGATTGCGGAGCATGCGGAGCACCCACCTGTAAAAATCTGGCCGAAGATATAGTAAAAGGAGAGGCGAGTATGTCGCACTGCGTATTTGTACAGCGAGTAATGGAGAAAAACTACAAACTGAGCCCTGAACAGGCGTTTCAGATGATCGAGAAAATCTGGGGCAAGAACAGACTCAATAAATATACCGACAATCATGGAGAAAAAGAATCTGAAAAAACTGATTGAAGAGCTTGATTTCAAATGCGTAGCTGGTGAAAAACTGCTTGATAAAGTGCCGAAATGGGCTTATGTATCCGATCTCCTGAGCGATGTGATGGGAAAAGCTCAGCCGCAAATGATTTGGATCACCTCGCAGATTCATAAAAACATTGTTGCAGTGGCTTCGCTCATTGAGTTGAGCGCCATCGTAATTGTAAACGAACGAAAACCTGATGAAGATATGCTGAAACTGGCAGAAGAAGAGGGTGTTGTAGTGCTTACATCCGACAAACCTGCATTTGAAACGACAGGAATGCTGTATGAGTATTTGACCCCTGCTCCCTAACCGCCTGAATAGGAAATTGCGGAACGTGGAAAATGGATATCGAAAAAATGGTAGTAGTTGGAATCTGAATTTTCAATAAAAAATCCACCCCTCAGGGGATTAGAAGGCCGCTTCAAAGCCGACCTTCATATTCACACATGCCTTTCTCCGTGCGGCGATTTGGAAATGAGTCCGCGAAACATTATCCAAAAAGCCATAGAACAAGGATTGGATATTATAGCCATTACAGACCACAACTCCACCAGAAATGTGAAAACCTGCATGGAGTTAGGACATAGAAACAACCTGTTCGTCATCGGCGGATGCGAAATTAATACACAGGAAGAAGTGCATTGCCTGGCATATTTCCCTGATTTACAGGTATTGAATGAATTTCAGGATTACCTGGACGAACATTTGCCCGATATAAAAAACGACACCTCACTCTTCGGATTTCAGGTAGCAGTTGATGCATTTGATAATATCGTATATGAAGAAGATAAAGCGCTCATTGTAGGGCTGGATGTAGATTTGGAAACGGTGGCCGAGAAAGTCATTTCGATGGGTGGAGTTTTCATACCGGCGCATATTGATAAGTCGAAAAACAGCATTTTCAGCCAGCTCGGATTTATTCCTTTCGACCTGAAATACAGTGCATTGGAAATTTCTTGGCGGACAACCATCGAAAAATTTGTTGAGAAATATCCCAAGCTGGAAAATGAAAAATTTATCCGGTGTTCGGATGCACATTATTTGGAGGATATCGGTAAGGTGTATACCTGGTTAAAAATGGAAAAACCCGACTGGCAAAATTTTGTAAAAGAATTTGTCCCCTAATCCCCTGAAGGGGGAACTTTGAAGGATTAAATTATTTTTTGAGAATATGATTGTATTTGAAAGAATGATATGTATATTTCAGAGAATCAGATGAATAATAGAAATTTAGTGCGGATTTTTTCCCCCTTTAGGGGGCTAGGGGGCTTTTGTAATGGTTGACCTGGCAATGCATATGATGGATATAGTTCAAAATTCGATTCGGGCCAAAGCCCGGAATATTGAAATTATTTTCATTGAAAACAATACAGAATACACGATGATTTTCGTTGTAAAAGACGACGGAACAGGAATGAATCCCGAAACAATTGAAAAATTGTCCGATCCGTTTTTCACTTCACGCACTACCCGTAAAGTAGGACTGGGAGTACCTTTTCTGAAGATGACAAGCGAACAAACAGACGGTAAACTGGAGATTAAGTCAGAACCGGGCGTTGGTACTGAAATAAGAGCAACTTACAAAACAAATCATCCCGATTGCATTCCCTTGGGCGATCTGGCCGGTTACCTTGTATTATTGCTGATTGGAAATCCGGCCATCAACTTCAAATTTTGCTACCGGATGGACACAGGGAAATTTGAATTCAGTACTGCAGAATTAGCCGAAAATGGGATAGATGACCTGAGTAGCCCCCGGATGTCATCGGCGGTGAAAGAATACATCAACGAAAACCTGAAAGAACTAGTCAGGAAAAGGAAAAACGATAGTTTCTTATGCTGAGTTTAGTTGATTAGTTGATTAGTGAAATAGCTTTACAAAGTTAAAACTTAAATATACCAGAACATAAAAAACACAAAACATAACTAACATTTTTTTTTAGAATACTATGGAAAAAATTAAATCATTGGCAGACCTGAAGCGTAAGCAGGAGGCATTCAAGTCTCAGGTAAATTTGCGGGACCGGGCCAGCCGGGCCGAAGAACTTGTACAGATTAAGGTGGCGATGGCTACCTGCGGCATCGCATCCGGAGCCAAGGAAGTGATGGAGTTTTTTGTAGAAGAACTTGACAAAAGAAATATCGAAGCTGTGGTGACTCAAACCGGTTGTATGGGATATTGCTTTGCAGAGCCGACAATCGAGGTGACACTTTTTGGAAAAGATCCGGTAGTCTTCGGTTACGTAGATGTGAAGAAAGCCGACGAAATCATCGAACGCTACATCAAAACCGGTGAACTGGTAGATGGAATTATTCCCAAGAATTACGAATCAATTAATTAAGGGAGGACATTCGCATGGCAAAATTCAAATCACACATCCTGATTTGTGGTGGTACAGGTTGTCAATCATCAAACAGTGAAGCCATTTTCAATAATCTGGAAAGAGAGTTGGCTACCAAAGGACTGATTGAAGATGTTCAGGTAATTCGCACCGGCTGTTTCGGCTTCTGTGAAAAAGGACCTATCGTTAATGTATTGCCGGACAATACTTTCTATGTGGAAGTGAAACCGGATGATGCACAAGAAATCATCGATGAACATATCATCAAGGGACGCCGCGTGAATCGGTTGCTGTATGTAAATCCGGAAAACGAAGAGCATGTCCCCGACTCCAAACACATGGGATTCTACAAAAAACAATTGCGTATCGCTTTGCGTAATTGCGGTTTGGTGGATCCTGAAAATATCGAAGAATCCATTGCACATGATGCTTATCAGGCGCTTGGAAAAGTGTTGACCGAAATGTCGCAGACCGATGCCATTGAGATCATTAAGAAATCTGGCTTGCGCGGACGTGGCGGCGGCGGATTCCCGACCGGACTCAAATGGGAAATCACTAAAAATAGTGTTTCGGATAAGAAATATGTGGTTTGTAATGCTGACGAGGGTGACCCGGGCGCATTTATGGACCGCTCCATTCTCGAAGGCGATCCGCACTCGGTGCTCGAAGCTATGGCCATTTGCGGCTACTGCATTGGAGCCGATGAAGGATTGATTTATATTCGTGCCGAATATCCGCTGGCCATCAAACGGCTGAAAATAGCTATCAAACAAGCCGAAGAGTATGGATTGCTTGGAGATAATATCCTTGATACTGGATTTAACTTCAAAATTAAACTCCGATACGGAGCAGGTGCATTTGTGTGCGGCGAGGAAACAGCGCTTATCCATTCCATGGAAGGTCGCCGCGGCGAGCCGACCAACAAACCGCCATTCCCATCGGTAAAAGGTTATCTGGATAAACCTACCAATGTAAACAACGTAGAAACTTTTGCCAATATTCCTGCCATTATTCTCAAAGGGGCCGAGTGGTTTTCGTCCATCGGAACCGAAAAATCAAAAGGTACAAAAGTATTTGCATTGGCCGGAAAAATCAACAACGTTGGGTTAATCGAAGTTCCAATGGGTATTACGCTTCGCGAAATTATTTTCGAAATCGGCGGTGGCATCAAAGGAGGTAAAAAATTCAAAGCCGTTCAGACGGGAGGCCCGTCAGGAGGTTGCCTCACCGAAAAGCACCTGGACACCCCGATCGACTACGACAACCTGCTTCAAGTCGGCTCCATGATGGGTTCGGGAGGTATGATTGTGATGGACGAAGACGATTGCATGGTTTCGGTAGCTAAATTTTACCTCGATTTTATCGTGGAGGAAAGCTGCGGAAAATGTGCACCATGTCGCATCGGAAATAAGCGTTTATTTGAAATTCTGGAAAAAATCTGCGATGGAAAAGGTACGCAGG
>JAGPGR010000119.1 GCA_018055865.1 Paludibacteraceae bacterium
GTATCGCTTTGACCGGGTTTGTATTCCACATCCCATGTGTCAGAGTTTACACTTTTGTACCAGTTATTTCCACTGTTTGTGGAATAGAATACACCACTTGAAGAACATGCAATTGCGTTGGTTGGATTTTGGTAATCAAATTTCATCCGGTTGATACCTCCAACCGAACTGGCTACCCTATTCCATGTAGCCCCACCATCAAGTGTTCTGTGAATTGCTCCACCTGCACCTACAAGCACAGTGTCTAAGTTCACCGGATGAATAGCCACTGCCCCAACTCCACCTCCAAACGGATAGTTGAGACCTTGTAGCTCCCAGGTTTTTCCCTTATCGGTTGTTTTGTTTATGAATCCGGTTTCAGTTCCTGCGTAAAGTAAATTCGGATTTTTATCTGTCACATCGAATGAATAAACGTTTGCTTGCCAGGGTGCGGTTTTGGGGACTGTGGTACTTCCGCTTTCGTTAAGCCAGTAGGTTTCTTTTGGTCCCCAGAATGTCCAGTTGGATGAGTTGCCGGCAGCAGGTGCACGTCGGGGTTGGAGTGAATGAGACTGAAACCTGATCAGGCTTTGGTTAATGCGGGTTGTATCCGGTGTTTCTATTTCACCATCAGCCCCCACGTACGGTGTGATTGCTTTGCGCCATATTTTGTAATAGCGCATCAGTGATGTTTTTTTATCTTTGTTGGCGGCTTCCCATTTGATAAAAGCGCGATCAATTTCGTTAAAATTTACAGGATAGGTGTAGAGCATTTTGCCCCAGTCGGGCATGTCATCCGAGAAAGTTGGTTTGTAGGATTTGTTCAGTTCCGGCAATTCATCGTAAGGGGTAAATTGTTGTACCTGGGCTGAACCGAAAGTAAAACACACAAACAATAATGCTAAAAGGTAAAATCTTGATTTTTTCATTTCTTTGACTTAAAAGGTTTTAAGCTACAAAGATAAAAAATTATATTAAAATAGCGTAGTAAATTAAATTATTTAACTAAATTAAAATATATTAATATTCAAATGCCTTTTCTTTGATTTTGACGAGAATAATAGCAACTCCATATTAAAAATACGGCTGAATAAGGGATATAAAATAAGAAGAGAGTGACGTCATCACTCTCTTCTACTGCTAATTTAAGAAATAATCGATAAATTCATCTTTCGAGACTTTTTCAACTCTGTAAGATGCTGCATACTGCAGGATCTTGTTTAAGGTAGTTTCGCTTGGTTCCATTTTCGGTACAGTCGGAACTTCCTGATAGTGTGTAGTTTGAGTTGAAGTGACAGGGGTAAAATCTTTTTGCATAGGCGTTTGAAATGTTTTATATTTATCAAACGCTTTTATTTGAATTTTAGTATATTACCCTGAATTATTTTATTTCAAGTTGAACATTGTTTTCGTTGGCTATTCTTCGCATATTCATCAGTGCATATCGCATGCGTCCCAAAGCCGTATTGATGCTTACATTGGTGCGGTCTGCTATTTCTTTGAAGCTTAAATCTTCGAAAAACCGCATTCTGACCACTTCCTGTTGGGAGTCGGGCAGGTAGTTCACCAAATGCACCACATCCTGCAGCACTTGCTCGTTATTGATCACATCTTCAAAACTTTTTTCAGAATACTTTGAATTGTTTACAAAATCATATTCCAAACCATCTGTCGAAAAGGTATTTTCGTTCTTCTCTTTCCGGAAATGATCGATTATGAGGTTGTGAGCAATGCGATTAATCCAACCTAAAAAGCGACCGGATTCTACATAACGACCTTGTTGAATGGTGGCAATGGCTTTAATGAATGCTTCCTGGAAAATGTCTTCAGTGAGTTCTTTGTTTCTGACAATCAGAAAGATGTAAGTGTAAACGCGGGATTTATACCTGTTTAATATAACTTCGAATGCTTTGTTATTGCCTGATTCATACAACTTCACCAAATCGTCATCGGTTAGTTGAACTAAATTTTTCATTACTTAATTTTTTGGGGTTATCAAGTAATCTTAGGCAATAGGCAAATTTTGGGGTTAAGTAATTGTTTATAGTTTTATTAGCAGGAAACGGGATGCAAATTTATACATTCATTTCTATTTTTCAAATAAAACCGCTAAGATTTAAGTTAATAATAGTTAATAACGTTAAATTCACGCTGTTTTGAACAATAAATTGGCTGATTTTAATCTCCTCAGAATACAAAACAGATTATTCTACATATAGCACTAACCCTTTCAGGTATTCTCCTTCAGGATGATAAATGTTAATAGGATGATCGGCGGGCTGCGTCAATTGATGCAAAATCCGGACATTTCGTTTAGCTTCGGCTGCTGCTGTGAAAACTGCCTGCCGGAATTGGTCTTTGGTAATGACTTGCGAGCAGGAGAAAGTAAACAGAACCGAATTGGGCTTGATTTGCTTCAGGGCCTTCATATTTAGTCTTGTGTATCCCTTCAAAGCATTTCTCACAGCTTCGCGGTGTTTGGCAAATGCAGGCGGATCAAGTATGATGACGTCGTATTCAGCCAGGGGCTCATTCAGAAACCTGAAAGCGTCTTCGGCAAAAGATTGATGATTGGCAATTTCGGGAAAATTTATCTGAACATTCCTGTCGGTCAAATCGATGGCTTTGGCCGAACTGTCCACCGAATGGACCAAAGCTGCACCGCCACGGAGTGCATATACAGAGAATCCTCCGGTGTAGCAAAACATATTCAATACGTTTTTCCCCCGAGCATAGGTTTCGAGCAGGCTCCTGCTGTCACGCTGATCAACAAAGAAACCGGTTTTCTGACCCTTCAGCCAGTCAACGCCAAATTCCAATCCATTTTCTATAGCTTTGAAAGTGTTGCTTGAAGAGCCAATCAGAAAGCTATCTGCTTTTTCTATCGGGGCTTTGTAAGGCAGGGTTGTTTCTGATTTATAAAAAACATTTTTTACTCCCGGCAGTATGTCTGTTATAGTTCCGGCCAGTTTGTTGCGCATGAGATGCATGCCTACCGAATGCGCTTGCATCACCGCAGTATCGTCGTAGATGTCAACAATCAGCCCGGACAAATTATCACCCTCACCGTGAATCAGGCGATACGTGTTGTTGTGAGGAGGATTGACCAAACCCAGATCCTGGCGTAGTCTGAATGCTTGTTTTATTTTATTTTTCCAGAAATGATCATCTATTGGCTCGTTGGTAAAAGTGATAATCCGCACGGCAATGCTTCCTATCTGGTAATGCCCGATTGCCAGAAAATTACTTTGATTATCAACCACTTCTACCAATTCTCCTTCGGCAGGTTTACCTTGGATGGACTGGATGGCTCCCGAAAATACCCAGGGATGAAATCGAAGCAGACTTTCTTCCTTTTTAGGTTTTAATTTAATGATTATCATGAAGGTAAGTTAATGCTGATTGGTTTCTGTATGGTTGTTCAGGTTGGCAACAAGTTTTGCCTGTTCTTTTTCAGTAAGTTTGGTCTCGCTAGTCAACCTTAGGTAAATTTGCAGAGTAGCCCAGGCGTCGGTGGCAGCGTAGCGTTGTTGCTGCTCGGTCAGCACGGGGTTTTCCCAGTTGCTTAGCCGCTGCGATTTCGATATTTTCCGGCCGAAAAGGATGGCGAAAATTTTCTGAAGGCTCAACTCCAGGATGCCGTATTCTTTGGCAATGTGTTGAATGTCCACAAAACCCTCAGGTTTGAACTTTCTTTGCTTTGCCAGACCGTTAAAATCATCCCTGAGCGATAAACCAATTTTTGTTATTTTTTTGTCGGACAGAAATTCAATCATTTTTTCGGAAAAACCGATTTTATTCAGACGAAAAAGATAACACTTCTGGTCGGTGGCAAACTGCATAAGCGAAACTTTGTGAATAACGCCCCGTTTGAAAGAAGGTCTTGTCTCCGTGTCAACTCCAACTAAATATGCATTATATAATTCGCTCAGCGCTTTTTCTTCTTTTTGCGGAGTATCAACCACTATGATTTCTCCCGAAAATTCAGTTACAGGCAGTTGATTAACCTCTTCTTTTGTTATCTTTGATAGTAGCATGTTCTTTTTATTCTTCGCTCTGAAATCTGAGAAAACTATTCCTGTCGAGTTTTCTGTATTCTTTTGGGTCAAGGTTTTCCTTCGGTTCTTCGTCCCCGAAATCATCTGAATATCGGAGCGAATGCAATGCCCGAAGTGCATTTAGTAGTTTTTGGCCCCAATGGATGGCAAATGCATCCACGCACGCTACCAAAGCAGAAGTCATAATTTCCAATTCGCCGATTTGGAAATTAGCCGCAAAATCTTTGATTTCCTGATAAATATCTGCCAGATTTTCGGATATAAAAGCTGCAATAGGAGTATCGCTGTACGGCATATCGGGATGAAAAACTTCCAGAAAACTGTCATCGGCTCCCAGCAGGCGCTCTACCTGATTTTTTACAAACAAATAATCTTCTTCGGTTACAAATCGTTCGATGTTTCCATCCGTTTCTTCATCTGATACATCCAGCAGGGAGGTTTTCAGATAGAGGAGTGGAAGCAGCCGGGTAGCTGTAGAAATAAAAACGGGTTTGATTTCCTCTTCGGCATGTTCCAGAAACAGACACGTTTCGGCCGCTACTGTGGCAAATTCTATGACGGGTTTAGAATATATTAGCTGATTTTCACTCATTTTTTTCAAATAATAAAGTGCAAAGTTAGCAAAAAAACTTATTTATTTCGTTTTGCCGCTTCCCGGGCTGCCAAAGTAGCAGCCAGTGATTCGGGGGTTGTTTTCCACCTTCGGTGCATCCAGACCCACTGTGTGGGATGTTTAAGAATCATTTCTGTGTAAAAATTATTCTGATTCAATGTGTTTGACCGTAAATCGGCTTCGGGGTTATTCGTTTTATTGGTTGGAATTTCCGGTAAAATACTAAACCGATAATTTCCATCTTTTTTACGGTACATTGCCATTGGTACAAGTGCAGCCTGAGTATCGGACAACAGGCGCGAAGCCCCCAAAGGCGTATAAGCGGGATGTCCAAGAAAATCCACAAAAATACCTTTTACCCGGGTATCCTGGTCTGTCATCAGAATGAGGCACTCGCCCCGGTTGAGCACATCCACCAGCGCCTGATAAGAGCCCTGTCGGGTGATGTTTTTCATGCCCCGGCTCCCCCGAAATGTCACCATCAGCTTTTCCAGCAGTCCCATTTTCATCGATTGGCTTGCAGCTGAGGTGACATAACCCAACATGGGAGGTGTAATGGCTGCAAATTCCCACGAACTCATGTGAGGCATCAGGCAAATGACACCCTTGCCCCGAGTGTAGGCAGCGTGTAAATGCTCTTCGCCTTCAACTTCAATCAGACTGAAAAATTTGTCGGGATTTTTTACATGCGAAAAAGCCATGTAATCGAAAAAACCCTTAATAACTTCGGTAAATGATGCTTTGGCAATTTCAACACGATCGTTCTCAGAAAGCTCATCTTTATAAACCCGTTCTAAATTTGCAAGTGCCCACTCGCGTGATTTTTTGGCATATTTGTAGAAATATTTCCCTGCAAAGCTGCCAAAACTCCTTACCGATGCTATAGGCAGTATTCTGAAAATAAAAATAACAAGCAGCAACGGAGGGAAAAGCAGCAACAAAACAAATTTTCGTCGCCATGTTTTTATTCTGGATTTATATTTTGAATAGAATGACATATCCTGAGTTTTATGTTGAAACAAAAAAGAAGCTGAGAATGTTATATCAATGACGGATTTTTCAAACAATAAAATTTTTTAAAAAAACTAAAAACCATGGAAGAAGACAAAGTTGTATCTGTGAAATTTTACGAAACAGTTGTTGAAGCCGAAATTGACCAAAACGTGCTCAAAACCAATGGTATAGAATGTATTTATAACGACGATACTGTTGTGGGAGTTTTCCCTATTTTCGATGACAAGGAACGCGGCATTGAACTTATGGTTTTTGAAAAAGATTTAGAAAGAGCCAGGCAAATTCTTGATGAATACCATGCAGCTGTCGATATGGTGTCTGAATCAGAAGAAAAAGCAGAGGAATAATTTACTTTTCAGCTTTTGAATCTGATTGAAGTTTTCTGTTGAGTGAGGCAATGGTTTCGTTGAAAACAGGATGAATTAATTCGGGTGCAATCTCCTCCAGCGGCTTCAGAACAAAATCTCTTTTATGCATCAGCGGATGTGGAATTTGCAGGTTGGGCAGTCTGATTATCAGGTTGTCGTACAGTATAATATCTATGTCAATAATTCTGTCGTGATA
>JAGPGR010000120.1 GCA_018055865.1 Paludibacteraceae bacterium
CACTTTCGAACACGAGGAAAACGATAAAATATATGGTTACGACAAAGTAATCATGCTTGCAGGCGGCGTGGGCTATGCCAACAAACGCGATGCACTGAAAGGAACCCCCGAACCTCATGAGAAAGTGGTAGTGTTGGGCGGCGACAATTACCGGATTGGAATGGGTGGAGGAGCTGTTTCATCCGTAGAAACCGGCCAATATGGCAATGCAATTGAGTTGAATGCCGTGCAACGGGCTAATGCAGAGATGCAGAAAAGGGCTGCCAATGTAATCCGCGCACTGGCCGAAAGTGACGAAAACCCCATCGTTTCCATTCACGATCATGGTGCCGGAGGTCATCTGAACTGCTTATCCGAGCTGGTTGAAACTACAGGCGGAGTGATTGAAATGGATAAACTACCGATAGGAGACGTAACTCTGAGTGCCAAAGAAATAATCGGTAACGAAAGTCAGGAACGCATGGGATTGCTTCTGAAGGAAAAAGACCTGGAAAGGGTGAAAAAAATAGCTGAACGCGAACGCGCACCCATGTATGTGGTGGGTGAAGCACGAAACGACCAACAATTTACTTTTCTACAAAAAAACGGAGAAAAACCAATAGACCTGCAACTTTCTTTTTTGATTGGCAAACCACCACGCACTGTAATTACAGATAATTCAGTTGAAGAAAGATTCGATCCGATCGAAATTGAAGAAGAAAAACTGCTTGAATATCTGAAAAATGTACTCCGAATGGAAGCCGTAGCCTGCAAAGACTGGTTGACCAATAAAGTGGACCGCTCGGTAACCGGAAAAGTGGCACGCCAGCAGTGCGTTGGCGAAATTCAGCTGCCCCTGAGTGATTTGGGTGTTGTAGCCCTGGATTATCGCGGAAAAGCCGGTATTGCTACATCCATCGGACATGCACCTCAAGTGGCTTTGATTAATCCTGAAGCAGGATCGGTATTGGCTGTAGCCGAAGCACTTACCAACATCATTTGGGCTCCTCTGAAAAATGGACTGGATAGTGTATCACTCTCAGCCAACTGGATGTGGCCCTGTAAAAATCCCGGAGAAGATGCACGGCTGTACAAAGCCGCTGAGGCCTGTAGTGAATTTGCAAGCGCATTGGGCATCAACATACCAACCGGGAAAGACAGTTTATCCATGACTCAAAAATACCCGGACGGATCAAAAGTATTCTCTCCCGGAACGGTAATTATTTCGGCCGGAGCTGAAGTTTCGGATGTCAGAAATACAGTTAGTCCACTCATAGTCAATGATCCGGATACGTATCTTTATTATATTGATTTTTCATTTGACAGCCACAAGCTTGGTGGATCTGTTCTGGCTCAAACACTCAACAGATTAGGTGAAGAAACTCCTACAGTGAATGACCCGGAATACTTCAAAGCGGCATTTGACAGTATTCAGGGATTGATTAACAAAAACCAGATTCTTGCCGGACACGATATTTCGGCCGGTGGAATGATTACTGCGTTGCTCGAAATGAGTTTTGCCAACAGCACAGGAGGGTTGAAAGTAAATCTGGATGGAATAGCTGAAACATCACTGGTTACCATGCTATTTGCCGAAAATCCGGGTATAATCATTCAGGTAAAAGATAAAATGGCAGTAGAAAAGGCGCTGAAAAACAACGGAATAGGATTTGCAATCATCGGACAACCCATTGAAGAACGGCGGTTAGAAATTCACCGGAAAAAAACGGCCTATTCATTCTCCATCAACGAACTTCGGGATGTATGGTATGAGACTTCTTACTTATTAGACCAGAAACAAAGCAGTGATAAAAAAGCCAGAGAACGCTTTGAAAATTACAAAAATCAACCACTGGAATTCAGATTTCCGGAAAATTTCAAAGGAAAATTATCACAATACGGACTATCGCCCGACCGTAAACCGGGTGGCATCAAAGCCGCTATAATTCGTGAAAAAGGCACAAATGGAGAACGTGAAATGGCTTATGCGCTTTATCTGGCCGGTTTCGACGTGAAAGACGTGCACATGACCGACCTGGCTTCCGGACGTGAAACACTCGAAGACCTGAATCTGATTGTATTCTGTGGTGGATTTTCTAATTCTGATGTGCTTGGTTCAGCCAAAGGTTGGGCAGGTGGTTTCCTTTACAACGAAAAAGCCAAAACTGCACTCGAAAATTATTATAAACGTTCGGATACGCTGAGTTTAGGCATCTGCAACGGTTGCCAGCTCATGGTAGAGCTAAATCTGATTAATCCTGAGCACGAAAAACGCGCTAAAATGCTTCACAACGACAGCCATAAATTTGAAAGTGGATTTGTTACGCTGAATATTCCTGAAAACAATTCGGTGATGTTTAACACACTTTCGGGAAGTAAACTCGGCATTTGGGTGGCACACGGCGAAGGTAAATTCTCACTGCCTATGGGCGAAGATGCCTACCACATTGTTGGAAAATACAATTACGAAGGGTATCCTGCAAATCCGAACGGTTCGGATTTTTCAGTGGCTGGCATCAGTTCGGCCGACGGCCGCCACCTGGCCATGATGCCACACCTGGAGCGGGCCATTTTCCCGTGGCAATGTGCCCATTACCCTGCTGATCGGATCAAAAAAGATGAAATAACCCCGTGGATAGAAGCATTTGTCAATGCACGGAAATGGGTGGAAGGAATTACTCCTAATCACTAATTGAGGGAAACTTTCAGTCTTTTTCAACATAAGGAAATGGGAGAAAAATTCGATTAATTTCTGAAAAATTCAGTAGTCATAGAATAAAATCTGACACAATACAAGTCAACTTTCAAGTCATTACATCATTCGAAGAACTAAATAAGAATATTTCATTCAGAATACAACAATTCATTCAATCCGATGAAAAAAGATTCGCTTAAAAAATATGCCTATTTATCCATTGCAGCCGCACTGATTACAATCGGGCTAAAATTTTATGCCTATTTCTACACAGGATCAATGGGATTATTTTCTGATGCGCTTGAATCGTGTGTGAACCTGCTTGCAGCTGTAGTGGCGCTGATAATGATTCATATTTCGGAAAAACCGGCCGATGAAGGTCATGAATTCGGACATACCAAAGCGGAATATTTTTCGAGCGCCATTGAGGGAGGACTGATTTTGGTTGCGGCATTCAGCATTATCTGGTCGGCTGCACCTCGCCTGCTTGAACCACAGCCCATCGAGAATGTGGGATTGGGTGTTCTGATTTCACTGAGTGCATCGCTGGTTAATCTGGGAGTAGCTTTAGTTTTGATTAAAAATGGCAAAAAAAATAATTCGCTCTTGCTCGAAGCAGATGGAAAGCATCTGATGACAGATGTGTGGACTTCTGTTGGCGTAATCACAGCCATTTTCATCGTTAAATTAACCGGTTTTCTGATTCTTGACCCCATCATTGCCATCATAGTTGCATTGAATATAGTCTGGACAGGATTTCAATTGCTCAAACGATCCGCAAACGGACTTATGGACGCCTCTATTTCTGAAAGTGAACTGAAAATAGTAACTGATTATCTGAACGAACTCAAAACAGATAAAATTGATTTTCACTCACTTATGACCCGGCAAGCCGGACAACGAAAATTCATTTCGCTTCATTTGCTCGTTCCCGGTGAATGGAGTGTGCAGCAGGGACACGATTACGCTGAAAACATTGAAGAAACCATTGAAGATATGTTTTCAGAACCGGTAACGGTTTCGACTCATATTGAGCCGATAGAAGATCCGGCTTCCATGCGCGATATTGGAATTGATAGAAAAAAACTGGTATAAAATAAAAAAATACTTTTTTTGTTCAAACCATAAAAAAAGAAAAAATCCATTCACTTAAATATTTGAAAAAAAGAAATCTCAATTGTAAGTTAAGCCTATGTCATCACTTATAGAAAAACTTGACGGACTTCAACATAAATTTGAAGAAATATCCATGTTGATAACCGATCCGGCTGTGATAGCCGATATGCAACGCTATATAAAACTCAACAAGGAATACAGTGAGCTTTCGAGAATAATGGATGCTCAGAAAGAATACATCACAACTATGGCTAACATTCAGGAAGCCAAGGACATACTTGCTCATGAAAACGATGCTGAAATGCGTGAAATGGCACGTATGGAGCTGGAGCAACTGGAACCGAAAATACCGGTACTGGAAGAGAAAATCAAACTACTACTTATTCCGGTTGATCCGGAAGATGCACGCAACGTGGTGATGGAAATACGCGGTGGCACCGGTGGCGATGAAGCGGCCATTTTTGCCGGCGATCTTTTCAAAATGTATACCCGCTACTGCGAAAACAAGGGGTGGAAAGTAGATGTGACCGACTCCAGCGAAGGTACAAACGGAGGTTACAAAGAAATTATTTTCACCGTAACGGGCGAAAATGTGTATGGCACGCTGAAATACGAAAGCGGTGTGCACCGCGTGCAACGGGTTCCCGAAACCGAAACTCAGGGACGGGTACACACTTCGGCTGCAACAGTGGCTGTGCTTCCCGAAGCCGATGAATTTGATGTACAGATAAATCCGGCCGATATTGATTTTCATACTTCACGCTCGGGCGGAGCCGGCGGTCAGAATGTAAACAAGGTGGAAACCAAAGTGCAGCTTACACACCGCCCAACGGGAATTGTGGTGGTTTGCCAGCAGGCTCGAACTCAGCTCGGCAACCGTGAAATAGCCATGGAAATGCTTCGTACGAAAATTTACAACATGGAGTACCAAAAGCACATCGATGCAATAGCTTCCAAACGTAAAACAATGGTATCCACCGGCGACCGCTCGGCGAAAATACGCACGTATAACTACCCACAGGGGCGTATTACTGACCACCGAATCAATTATACCATCTATAATCTTGCTGCTTTTATGAACGGCGATATTCAGGATGTAATAAACCAACTCACGGTAGCCGAAAATGCCGAAAGAATGAAAGAGAGTGAGTTGTAAAAGCGCCTTAAATCCCCGAGGGGGGACTTTTAATCAGACTGGTTTATGATTGATAGATAAAAAACAAATCACGTCAGTTGGAATAAACAAATCCATTTCCACAGCGTTTATTTTTCATGATACAAGAGAATAAACCAAAAGAATATGCTATAATATTTGTTTACGACAACGGTTGTATTCAATGTACACGTACTGCCGGATTAATGAAAAGGTGGGATTGGCTGGATAAAATATCTCCCGTTCCACTTCGGAATGGAAAAGAAATCAACCAATTTCATCATTTAAACACGGATTTAGCACAAAAAGAATTGGCTGTTTTTTACAAGAACAAATGGTCTTATGGCTTTAATTCAATCGTTTTGATTTTTCAGCAATTGCCGGTATTCTGGATTTCACTTCCACTCTTGTATGTATTAAAATGGAGCAGAATCGGTGATTTTTTATACCGTAAAACTGCTATAAAAAGAGTCATTTTACCTGAATATTGCAAGATAGAATGAGTTTTTTAACAAATAAACTTTTCAACTAAACAATGAACAAACAACAACTTATCGACAATATAAGTCGAAAAAAATCATTCCTTTGTGTAGGTTTAGACACCGACGTCGATAAAATTCCCGAACATCTTTTCGATGTGACGGATGACCCGATTTTTGAGTTCAACAAGCAAATAATTGATGCAACGTCCGACCTTTGTGTGGCTTACAAGCCCAACCTGGCCTTTTATGAAAGTATCGGACTGGAAGGCTGGGACGTGCTGGAGCGAACGGTGGACTACATCCGCACCAATTATCCCGACCAGTTTATCATTGCCGATGCCAAGCGGGGCGATATTGGTAATACTTCGGCCATGTATGCCCGCACGTTTTTCGGAAATATGGATTTTGATGCCGTAACGATAGCACCTTATATGGGCGAAGACAGCGTTGCTCCATTTCTAACATACGAAAATAAATGGGCTATTGTGCTGGCTCTGACTTCTAATAAGGGGGCTTCCGATTTTCAGTATATAGAAGAAGATGGCGAAAAACTCTTTGAAAAAGTGCTGAAAACCTCCAAAAAATGGGGAACGGATGAAAATATGATGTTTGTGGTTGGTGCTACCAAAGCCGAAATGTTGGCTGAGATTCGAAAAATAATTCCCACTCACATTCTGCTGGTTCCGGGAGTAGGTGCTCAGGGAGGCAGCCTGCAAGAAGTGGCAAAATACGGTCTGACAGACGAATGCGGACTGTTGATC
>JAGPGR010000121.1 GCA_018055865.1 Paludibacteraceae bacterium
CCGAAATACTTGAACAGATCGAACATTACAAAAAGGTTGCGATGGGCTGGAAGATAAGCGGTGCCGGTGGCGGTGGTTACCTGATTTTATTCAGCGAAAAACCGGTAGAAAACGCTATACAGATAAGAATCAGGAGGTGACCCCTTGAGTTCGGAGTTCTGAGTTCTGAGTTCTGAAAGCTGACCACTAACCGCTAAAAATATAAATAGATAAAATTATGGAAAAAGTAGCATTAATTACCGGTATTACCGGACAGGACGGATCGTATCTGGCTGAATTTCTGATAGAAAAAGGTTATGAAGTTCACGGCATTATTCGCCGTTCGTCGTCATTCAACACCGGAAGGATTGAACACCTGTACCTGGATGAATGGGTGCGGGATATGCATAAGAAAAGACTGGTGAATCTTCATTACGGCGATATGACCGACAGCAGTTCGCTTATTCGGATTATTCAAACTGTGAAACCGGACGAAATATACAACCTGGCAGCTCAGAGTCACGTAAAAGTGAGTTTTGATGTGCCTGAGTTTACCGCCGAAACGGATGCTGTTGGAACACTTCGGTTGCTGGAAGCGGTGCGTATTCTCGGTCTGGAAAAGAAAACACGAATCTATCAGGCTTCCACTTCAGAATTGTTTGGATTGGTGCAAGAAGTGCCTCAAAAGGAAACAACGCCGTTTTATCCGCGCAGCCCGTACGGTGTGGCCAAACTCTATGGTTACTGGATTACAAAGAATTATCGTGAGTCATATGGTATGTTTGCAGTGAATGGTATCCTATTTAATCATGAAAGCGAACGGCGCGGTGAAACTTTCGTAACCCGGAAAATAACCCTGGCAGTAGCCCGAATAGCTCAGGGCATGCAAGAAAAATTATACATGGGCAACATCGACTCCCTGCGCGATTGGGGCTATGCCCGCGATTATGTGGAATGTATGTGGTTGATTCTGCAGCATCCGGAGCCCGAAGATTTTGTGATAGCTACCGGCGAAATGCATACCGTGCGCGAATTTTGTACGCTTGCCTTTGCCGAGGCCGGAATCGACATCAAATGGGAAGGAACTGGAGTGGAAGAAAAGGGTATTGACAAAGCTACCGGCAGAGTGCTTGTGGAAGTGGACCCGAAATATTTCCGTCCGGCAGAAGTGGAGCAATTGCTGGGCGATCCTACTAAAGCCCGAACGCTTCTCGGCTGGAATCCACGGAAAACATCTTTTGAAGAACTGGTGAAACTGATGGTGGAACACGATATGCGATTTGTGAAGAAACTGAAGGTGAGAGCGGAGATGTAATTTTATTATTTATTAACACAAGTATCACAAGTTGAAGACCACAAGTTTCACAAATTACTTGTGTCACTTGTGCTTGTATTCCCTTGTGAAACTTGTGTTAAAGAAAATAAAAATAAGATTATGCATGAGAACGAAATAGCTAAAATAGTTTTTGATACCGTTGTCAAAATTCACAAGAAATTAGGTCCCGGATTATTGGAAAGTGCTTATGAAAAATGCTTAATTTATGAATTAAGGAAGCAGGGATTATTCATTGAAAATCAGGTTGTTTTACCACTCAGATATGATGATATCATTATTGATGACGGTTATCGGCTCGACGTATTGGTCGAAAATAAAGTAATTCTGGAACTAAAAGCAGTTTTGGAAGTAAATGATATTTTTAAAGCACAACTTTTAACGTATTTGAAATTATCAGGGTGCAAACTCGGTCTGCTGATCAATTTTAATGTACCCTATATGGGAAAGGGTTTCCAACGCATTATTAACGGGGATCTGTAATCTACAGTAATTTATATTATAAAAAAACTCGTGCAACTTGTGAAATACTTGTGCTACTTGTGTTTAAATCCACTTGTGTAACTTGTGTTAAAAAATTCTTGTGTAACTTGTGTTAACTCAACTTGTGTAACTTGTATTTAAACGAATAATGTATGAATAAATCATCAAAAATATACGTAGCCGGTCATCTCGGGCTGGTTGGTTCGGCTATTTGGAAAAACCTCGAAAGCAAAGGTTACACCAATCTGATTGGCCGCACATTACAGGAACTCGACCTGATGGATGCTGCGAATGTAGCAGCGTTTTTCGAAGCAGAAAAGCCGGAATATGTGATTCTGGCTGCAGCTCATGTGGGTGGAATTATTGCTAATAACACCTATCGCGCCGATTTTATTTACAAAAATCTTCAAATTCAGAATAATGTAATCGGTGAAAGTTTTCGCCATCAGGTAAAAAAACTCGTTTTTCTGGGAAGTACCTGCATTTATCCACGTGAAGCCCCTCAGCCTATGAAGGAAGATGCGCTGCTCACCGGACAGCTGGAATATACCAACGAACCGTATGCCATTGCCAAAATTGCCGGGCTGAAAATGTGCGAAAGTTTCAACATTCAGTACGGAACCAATTTTATTGCCGTAATGCCAACCAATCTGTACGGGCCCAATGATAACTTTGACCTGGAAAGAAGCCATGTATTGCCGGCAATGATTAGGAAAACATACCTTGCAAAAAACCTGCAACAGGAGAACTGGAAGGCTGTACGTGAAGATCTGAACAAAAGACCTGTAGAAGGATTGGATGGAAAAGCTTCTGACAAAGAAATCACAACAATGCTGGCTAAATATGGTATTACGAAAGGTCAACTTGAACTTTGGGGTACAGGTGCACCCATGCGTGAGTTTCTGTGGAGTGAGGAAATGGCCGATGCAACCGTATTTGTGATGGAGAATGTGAATTTTGAAGATTTAATAAAAGATAAAAATGAAATCCGCAACTGCCACATCAACATCGGAACCGGAAAGGAAATCAGTATCAAAGATCTTTCGTATCTTGTGAGTAAAACGGTAGGTTATCAGGGCAAGATCCGGTTTGACAGCACCAAGCCCGACGGAACAATGCGTAAACTCATAGATGTAAGCAAACTCAACGCCCTGGGCTGGAAACATCAAATCGAGATAGAAGAAGGTGTGAAGAGGTTGTTTGAATGGTACGTGGCGGGTTTATCGCTCTGAGTTCTGAAATCTGAAATCTGAGTTCTGAGTTCTGAGTTCTGAGTTCTGAGCAGAGTGATTAAATTCATGAAATTAGAACGGGACAAGTCATAAGTAAATAGAACTGAATGGATTATCCATCGCTCACTGCTCTTTTTTTTTCTGTAATAAGACAACTAAAAAATAATAGGATGAAACATCCATGACCGGTGAAAGCATTTCGACACACAATTTGTCACGTTGAATATCGGAAAAAGGATAATTATTTACAACAAAACATTTTTCACAATAACAAATCAAAGCTCAACATTCCCCCTTTAGGGGGTTAGGGGGCAGATATAAAAAATATAAACAGATGAAAATACTTGATAAAAATCTTCTGGATACCATCACTGATCAGGCTCAGGAAAGTCCGCGTCTGAGAATGAATTACAATCTGCATGATAACCTTGATGCGAAAGCACAACGGCTTTTCAATGCCTTGGAGCCGGGCACGGTGCTGCCAATACACCGACACCGGAATACAGCCGAAACGTATATACTAGTGAGGGGAAAACTGAAAGTGGAGTATTACAACGACAACAAAGAACTGACAGACACGGAAATTCTCGATCCGAATGAGGGAAAATTCGGATTGCATGTACCTGTAGGTCAATGGCATACGGTGATTCCGCTCGAATCGGGCACTATGGTTTTCGAAGTGAAAGATGGACCTTATGCACCTTTTCAACCGGGAGATGTGTTAAATTGACCAATATTTTTTCACATTATTCCAGAAAAATCAGTTGTATTTTCTTAACTTTGAAAGTTATTTCCATTTGTTTTGATTTACGTCACTTGCACAACTGATTTTAAGTGGACAATATGCAAAAAATTTATAAGCCGAACATCCGTTTGATTATTGCTGATATAACCATTATATTGGCAAACACTTTTGCTGTATTCACTTTATTGCCCCTTACTACCAAAAATCCCTTTTCAAAGTACGCAGTTCCTGCTCTGTTTTTTATTGTAGCATGGATTATTATTTCCTATCTGCTCCGAAGGTACAGAAATATAAAATCGCAGTCTTTTCTAACCTTACTTTCGCGCCTTTTTTACACATGCGTCATCGCATTTACGAGTTTTGGCGGATTTATTCTTATTCAGCCGGCAAGTCCTTATTCCGAAAATGTATTGATTACCATTCTGATGGGAATTTTTATCACCGAGTATTTCTCGTTGTTTGGATATTTTGCCTACAGATATGCCGTGCAATACGATGTGCCGGAGCTTCATCCTGAAAAAAGAAAAATACGTAAGCAGCCTGAAATTCTTCCCATAAGCCAGGATGCCGTAGCAGAACGCCGTGAACGAATCACTCAGTTTGCCGGTGCTAAGGTATTCCATTTTCTGAATAAAAATACACAACTGAACGACTCCAAAACATTGATTCTTACAAGTTTGATGCTGGACGAACTCAAGAAGCTGGAAACATACGAGTACTCCACTTTTATTCAGCTGAAAAAACTGAATAATATCCGCGAAATAAACAAAATGCTTGCTCTGATAAACGATAAGCTGACCGATGACGGACTGATTGTTTGTTGTTACAGAACCAACAGCACTACAAAACAATATATATTCAGGAAATATCCCAAATTTCCGGCATTTTTCATTTACATCGTATATTTTTTAATCCATCGGGTTATTCCTCATTTTTTCCTTACCAAACGCTTGTACTACGATATTACAGGCGGCAGACATCGGATTTTATCCAAAACCGAAGTGCTCGGCCGGTTAAATTATTGTGGATTTGAAATACTGAAACAAGCCAAAGTGGAGGATTTGAATTTTGTTTTCGGAAGGCGGGTAAGAGATGCTGAGCCGTTGGCACAGCGGTATTACGGCATGCTGATAAAGCTGAAAAGATGCGGCAAAAACGGGGAGATATTCACCGTTTACAAATTCCGCACGATGCATCCGTATGCCGAATTCTTGCAACAGTTTATTTATCAGCAAAATAGTCTGGCCGAAGGCGGTAAATTCAAGAAAGACATACGTGTCACCACGTTCGGGCACATTATGCGAAAATACTGGATCGATGAGCTGCCCATGCTCTTCAATTTGCTGAAAGGCGATATGAAAATTGTGGGCGTACGTCCGCTAAGCGAACATTATTTCAGTCTGTACGACGAGGAATTGCAGCAGATGCGCATGAAACATAAACCGGGCCTGATGCCTCCATTTTACGCAGATATGCCTAAAACGCTTCCCGAAATTCAGGCTTCAGAAAAGCGCTACCTCACTGAATGTGAACAAAATGGTCAGTTCAGAACCGATGTGAAGTATTTTTTTCTGATCCTGAAAAATATCTTGTTCAACAAAGCAAGATCTGCCTGAAATGGAGTAAAGGGTGATTTTTTATTTTTTTTATTACATCTATTATTTGCTAAACCTATGAGAAAATACTTGTTTTTGGCTGTAACATTATTAGTTGTCAATACCGCTTTTGGTCAGGATATACCACAACACATATCATACACACGTATATATGATTTTATTGACGAACTGGCCAACGATGGTTTCATTGAGATCAATTCGGTGGTAAAACCTTATTCGCGCCGGTTTATTTCCGATAAGCTGGCAGAAGTCAGGCAGCAGGAAAGTGCCCTGAACAAGAGGCAAAAGGATGAATTGAATTTCTTTCTGGAAGAATATGCACTGGAGCAGAACCGGTTGCCCGAACGCGAATTTCTGCTTTATGAAGGTAACTATTCACGTTTTGACCTGGTGCCTCCGGTATTTTTGTACAAGGATTCGATTTTTCGTGCCCGCATTCAGCCCATTTTGGGAATGAATATATATGTAAATGGCAATGGACAAATAAACCAACGGTGGTATGGCGCCGACTTTCAAGCCATGATAGGTGAGCATGTGAGCGTGTACGGAAGTCTTCGGGACATTTCATTTGCAGCATCCAACGAACTGAATCCGCGCCTCTCGGAGCCGGCTTATCTGACCAATGTTCCGGGCTTTCAGTATAAGGAACCCAACGATTTCAGCGATTCACGCGGCGGTATCAAATTTGGGTGGAACTGGGGCTCGGTGGGGCTGGTTAAGGACAATGTGGTGTGGGGTGATAATTACAACGGCTCCAACATCCTTTCGGGCCGTGT